>JANNUY010000302.1:0-5731 GCA_031414155.1 Acidobacteriota bacterium | reverse complement strand
CGCAAACGCGAAGCAGGCAAGATCGAAGACCTCACTTCAATGCGACCTCGCTCAGGGCGACGCTTCGGCAAAGCGCAATTCAACTGGCGGCCTACTTATGATCTCGCGCGGCTGTGGCGGTCGGCTTATTTTTGGTGGGGTTGCTTGATCGTGTTAGTTGGCGCGTTGACCGCAGCCGCGCTTTATCAACCGGCCTTCGCGCCGCGTCCGGTTTCATCGGCGCACGCGCAAGCCATGACGAATAATGCGTTGTCGGTTCGCAACATCGCCAATCATCCGAACGGAAATAATTGCACAAGTTGCCATACGCCAACGGCGGGCATGCTCGATCAATGCATCGGCTGTCACGAGACGACGGCGACAGCGACTAAGGCTGCCTTTGTGCCGAGTATTTATTTGCAAGGGCATCTCGATCAAAAGCTGCGTTGCAACGATTGCCACACCGAACACTTGGGCAACGACAACGCAGCAGGGTTGTTGCATTACGGGCTTTGTTACAACTGCCACAACGGACAATACCAAATTCCCTACGACGGCAAAGTCGGCAAAGCCGGAACTTTACTTCCGATTCCGCACGGCGGCGCGGTGGGTTATCCGAAAATCAAACGCGGCGGCAAGGGCGCTGGCTATTGGTCACTCTCGCCTTTGCGTTGGCAAGGTATCGTCGCGCGTTGGCGCGCGAAATATCCTAAACGGACTTTATTGACGGCAGAACAATACGCCGCCAAAGATTCGCTCGATCAATGCCATCAACTGCATTTCGAGGGGACTGAAAACAACCAACAATTTTGCGCGGCCTGCCATTTCGATCAACGCGGCGAACGCGATATTCGGTCTGATTACGGCAAGTTCGAAGCCCCCAAACAGGCTTGCATCAAATGCCACGCCGAACCCATTGCAGCAACAGGACTGGTGCGCGGTCTGGCGAAATGCGACACCTGCCATCAGCAACACGGCAAGACTTCGCAAGCAGCCACACTCGCGCCCGACGATGTGCAACAAACGATGCGCTATCTCATGGCCTTGCGCCAAAACACTAAAGCCGTCGAATCGTTCCGCCTCATCAACGCGAAAGCCCGCGTCGGTTCTGCCAGCGCGATTCGTCACAGCGCCGACACCCCTTCGTGGCGCAACTTCGGCGGACTGGCGTGGTTCGCGTGGTTTGGTTTATTCGTGTTATTGCCTGTCGGCGGCTTAGTCATTCTCGCCACTGATACGATTCGTCGCCGTTATTTCTGGCGTCCGCGTGACGAAGTCGCTTTGCCCGCGCAAGTTAAAACCGCTGGATTGCAACTCACGCCCAGCCAACTTAAACAAAAAAACGAAGGCCCGCCTTTCCCGCGCCCAGTGATTGACCCATTGCTGTGCATCGGCTGCCACGCTTGCGTAGACGCTTGCCCGCACGATGTCATCGCCATCACCAAAGACGGCGTCGCCGCGCCGGTCAACGCCGACCAGTGTATGGAAGACACGAGTTGTCAGGTTGAATGCCCGACCAGCCCCAAGGCTTGCGTCGTCGTGAATACGACTAAAGTCATTCCCGCGCGGCAAGTGCCTAAACGCGACGGGCGCTTTATGACTAACGTAGCTGGCATTTATTTAATCGGTGATGTTTCAGGCGTACCGCTAATCAAAAACGCTATCAACGAAGGCGCACAAGTTATTGAAGCGATAACTCAGGAATTAAGCTCAACCAAAAACAGTCAAGCCGATTTCGACGTAGCCATTATCGGACTCGGCCCGGCGGGTTTATCGGCTACGTTAAGCGCCCAAAAAGCGGGGTTAAGTTATCTCGCATTAGAACAGGATTCCGTGGCGGCGACGATTCAGAATACTTACGGCAAAGGCAAGTTCGTATTTTTCAAACCTGACTCAGTCGAAGCTAAGGGATTTCTGCCTTTGTTACCTGACCCGACGCAACCTGCTGGGAATTTTAAGGAACCGATGTTAGACGGATGGCTGAAAGCCGCTCAACAAGCCAACCTCAAATTCAACGAACGCGAAAGCTGTCGCGACATTAAAGCTGAAAATAATCTATTCAAAATAACTACCGAAAAAGGCGCACTTAAAGAAATCAGCAATTACACCGCGCGGCGCATTGTGTTAGCTATAGGCAATCGCGGCACGCCAATGTTACTCAAAGTGCCAGGTGAAGACTTACAGGTACAGCGGCAAGTGCGGGCGCGTTTCTGCAATTCCTGCGGCACACAGCGTCAGGCCAACGAACGATTTTGTTTGCATTGCGGCAAGCCTATCGCCATGAAAAACCTGGCCGATAGCAAGGTGCAATACAAACTCGGCGACCCCAAAGATTACGTCGGCAAGAAATGTATTGTCGTCGGCGCGGGTAACTCAGCCATTGAAGTGGCCGTAGCTTTAACAGGATTTGAACGCACTGGTGACAGCTTCAAATTTAACGAAGGCGCAGAAGTTACCTTGTTAATTCGCAGCGATCTGAAAGGCGATCTCAAACTAGGTAACAAAATGGATTTCTTTGACTGTCTCGACGCCGGAAAAATCAAAGCGCAATACAAAATCGTTATTAAACAAATCGAAGCCGATGGTGTGACATTGGCCGACGCGCGTGGCGAAAAAGACAAAGGCAAGATCGAGAATGATTACATCTTCGCGCTCATTGGCGGCGACAAGCCGATTTCGTTTTTGAAAAACCTGGGGATTGAAATAACCGGCAGTCAAAAGGGTAAATAGTGGTGGGTATGAATTACACCACAACTCAGCAAGGTCGTTTATGTTTCACTAGCGTCCCATCCATCCGCCGTCCACCGTCACAATCGTGCCGTTGACATAATTCGAAGCTGCCGAGGCGAGAAAGACCGTTGCGCCCGCGAGGTCTTCAGGGTTGCCCCAACGTCCGGCGGGAATGCGCGAGAGAATGGCCGTGTTGCGCGTCGCATCAGCCTGCAACGCCGCTGTGTTGTCAGTCGAAATGTAACCCGGCGCGATGGCGTTGACCTGCACGCCTTGCCCTGCCCATTCGTTCGAGAGCGCCATCGTCAGTTGCCCGACTGCGCCTTTGCTCGCGGCGTAACCGGGTACGGTGATGCCGCCCTGAAAGGTCAACAGCGAAGCCGTGAATATAACTTTTCCCGCGCCGCGCGCCACCATCTCTTTGCCCAATTCGCGCGCCAAGATGAATTGTGAATTGAGATTCACTTCGATGACCTTGTCCCAATACTCATCGGAATGTTCAGTAGCAGGTGCGCGCAAAATCGTACCCGCGTTGTTGACCAAAATATCAATCACGGGGAAATCGGCCTTGACCTGATTGATAAAAGCATACACCGAAGCGCGGTCAGCGAAATCGCTGGTGTAGCCTTTGAACTTGCGGCCACGCGCGGTGATTTCTTTTTCTACGTCACTGCCGACAGGTTCAAGTGATTGGCTGACGCCGATGATGTCAGCGCCCGCTTCGGCCAACGCAATCGCCATCGCCTTGCCGATGCCGCGCTTGCAGCCCGTCACAAGCGCGCTTTTTCCGTCAAGTTTGAATAAATCTAAAATTGCCAAAATGAATTTCTCCTCAAAAAGTTCGTACCAATAATCCAAGTTAGGACGTTGTGTGTGCTACTCATACTCACCTGGCTGAAATCCCAACAGTTGAACCTCCTCGGCTGCCGAATTGCGAAATCCGCTGACTGTGACGCCGCGACAACCGGGACAAACCGTGGCTGCGTCATCAACTGCCCCCATTGGTGAAGACAGCGCGCGGCTGTCTCGGAAAACCGAACCGACCTCTTCGCACACCAAAAGAACGTGACCACAAGCCGGACAGGTGGAAAACGCCAAGCTGCTGCCCTTTCCGTAGCACGGACATGCTCGCTTCAGTCTCCAAACTGGCTTGTGAATCTCCATGTTTGTAATAGGGCCTAACATTCAATCAATACTTTCATCACTTCGCCGCCCTTTTCCAACTGGCGCAAGCCCCATTCAAGTTGGTCAAGCGGAGCCACGTTCGTGATGAGTTTGTCGAGTGGCAATGCGCCGGAAGCGGCAAGCTGGATGGCTTCTTCAAAGTCTTGCGCTTCATAAACGCGCGCGCCGCAAAGCCGAAGTTCGCGCCAGAAAAATTTGAATAGGTCTATTTCAATCGGCTTGCTGAAAATCGCTACGACGACGATGCGTCCGCGCACGCGGGGCAACTTGGTCATCATCTCTGCGCCAGCTTTTGAACTCGTAACTTCAAACACGACATCTGCGCCCGCGCCGCCGGTGTTTGCTTCGACGTGGGCGACGAGATCGGTTTCGGCGGGGTTGACGACTTCGATGCCGAAGCCTTGCAACATCGCAATGCGAAACGGGTTCATTTCTGACACCAGCACGTGCGCGCCTTTGTGCTTTGCCACCAAAGCAATCAATGCACCAATTGGCCCGCCACCCAAGACTACGACGTATTCACCCGCCGCGACTTCACCCAGCCGTACGTCGTGACAAGCGACAGCGATGGGTTCGATCAACGCACCTTCTTTCAGCGAAAGCGATTCAGGCAAGCGATGCAACGTAGTCGCCGGAACCGTCCAGAGCTTTTGCATCGCGCCCGGACGATCAATGCCGATGAACTTGAGTTTCATGCAAATGTGCGAATTGCCCGCCTTGCACGCCGGGCATTCGCCGCACGAATCGAGCGGACGCACCGTCACGCGGTCACCCGTTTGCCAGCCGATGACGCCAGCGCCGACAGACTCAATCGTGCCTGACATTTCGTGGCCGATGATGGCGGGCTTGGTCACGCGGTGATCCATCGCGCCGTGAAAGAGATGCAAGTCAGTGCCGCAAATGCCGCAATGCGAGACGCGAATCTGAACTTCGCCTCCTGCCGGAGCGACGGGCACACATTCACCGATACGAATAGTTTCGCTGCCTTCGTAAAAAGCTGCCTTCAAAGTTGACCTCCAAAATGAGTTTAGGGTGTTCGCCAGTCGCGCTCACGAATAGCGTTGGGTGCTGAGCATTTCTTTACCGAAAAGCGGCGATTTGCGAGCGTGCCGCCTCAGTTTCATCATAACGAATCGGCAGCACACCGTTCTCTTTGACGAACCGCACCATACGTTCGTCCACATAGGCCAGCCGCTCCCAATTCAAGTTATGCGCGACCGCTACGCCCGGATAACCCGGGTGTCCAAAGTTGCGTGTCTCTTCATCGTCATAAGCCAAATGGCCTACGATTAGATATTCGCCGTCTTTCGCGGTTTTCAGCGCGCTCATCACATCGGCCACGTAATCCCCCGGATGCTTGCGATCAACCGGACTCGCACGCGGCAAGTTCAACCGCCCACCTATCTGTCGCGTATCAATCAAGCGATTCTTCTTGCACCATTCGCCGAACCGTTCAGGCAAGCCTGGCACGATTTGAACGGTCATCATATGCAAATCGGCATATTTGATGTCGAAACCCAGCTTGCGCAACTTGTCGAGTTGCGCCTGCAATTCGATCAAGGCTTCGTCAGCTTTGGCATTGGCGCGTACGGCGTCGTTGGTTTGATGCAAGTGGCCTTTGCTATCGAGCAGCGACGGCACTTGATCGCGCGGTGCAACCGGCCCCCATTTCACGTTGTCCCACTCAGTAGTCAGATCGCAGTGCAGCCCGAAACAAAGCCCTTTGGTTTTTGCCAGCGACTTGGCGGCTTCTTCGACAAAGGGTGAAGCCGCCAACACCGAACAGTTTTTCAGGATGCCATTTTGATAACACTCTTTGACCGCGCGATTGAGGCTG
>JANNUY010000301.1:0-2752 GCA_031414155.1 Acidobacteriota bacterium | reverse complement strand
TCGGCTGGCGAAAATGGGTGTGTCGTTCAGCAATGCCTATTGCGCCGCGCCGATTTGCAATCCTTCGCGGGCGGCGTTGATGTCGGGGCTGCGGCCTTCGACAACGGGCGTGTATGACAACAACGTGGATTGGCGTCCGGTGGTTGCGCAAGACCTGACGCTGGTCACGCACATGAAACGCAATGGTTATGGCGCTTTTGGCGCGGGCAAGATTTATCACGGCGGCTTTGATCGCAAGAGCGAGTGGGATGAATACGACAAAGAAAGCGCTGCGCCGTGCAAGCGGTTGAATGCGAACGATGGCGTCGGCGGCATCAAGTTTTCGCCGATGGATTGCGGCGACGAAGGCGTGTCGGATTACAGCATCGCTGATTACGGCATCAAGCAATTGCAGCGCAAACATGACAAGCCGTTTTTCCTAACCATCGGCTTCCACAAACCGCATATGCCCTGGAACGTGCCGAAGAAGTATTTCGATTTGTATCCGCTCGATAAAATCGAACTGCCGCCTTATCGCGAAGACGATCTCAAGGATATCCCCGAAGAAGGCGTCAAGATGGCGCGCGGCCCCGGCTCGAATTCGCCTGACAAGCCTTCCGATCACGAACTGATGCTGAAATCAGGCCGCTGGAAAGAAGCCGTGCAGGCGTATCTGGCCGCGATCACTTACATGGACGGACAGCTTGGGCGCGTGCTGGATGCGCTGGAACAATCGGCTTATCAAGACAACACAATCATTGTCTTCTGGGGCGATCACGGCTGGAACCTCGGCGAAAAACATCACTGGCGCAAATTTGCGTTGTGGGAAGAAACGACGCGCGCGCCGTTCATCTGTGTCGCGCCCGGTGTGACCAAAGCCGGAACAGTTTCAACACGCACCGTAGATTTCATGAGCATCTATCCGACGTTGTCAGAGTTGTGCGGACTCGAAATTCCGAAACACGTCGAAGGCGTCAGCATCAAATCATTGCTGACGAATCCGAATGCCAAATGGGATCGCCCCGCGCTGACGACGCACGGCTTTCAGAATCACGCCGTACGCACTGAGCAGTGGCGCTACATTCATTATGAAAAAGGCGGCGAAGAGTTGTATGACGAAACGAAAGACCCGTACGAATGGACGAATCTGGCGGGCGATAAAAAGCACGACAAGCTGAAAGCGGAGATGGCGAAAGTCTTTCCGAAAGTGAACAAACCGCGCGGCCCGCAAGCCAAAGGCGAACCGGAAGACAAATGATCTCGATTTATAAATTGCTACTAATTTTAGGCTATAAAAACACCTGATATGAGGAGAAGTAATTATGTGGTTTACCAGTAACTGCGCATACAAAGGTTATGGTCGAGCAGAGTTTTCTGACATTCAAGGGACAATTGAAGGAGAAGCAGAGGTTAGTTTCGATGAAACCGGTCGCGCATCCGCTGTTATGAAGTTTGATAAATTGACGACAAGTGAGGCATTGCCTTTTGGCTTGTTTCAATTTCTCAGCGGTCAAAGAATGTCCACATTTTCTGACGGCGCGGTAGGGATTGGCTTTGGTGGCGGGCAAAATAAGTGCGTATCTCTTAGCATAAAAACGGATCAAGGTACATTTTTATGTACGGACGGTGTTTCCTTGCAAAGTTGGTCTACTGATCCCGATGTTCCATTGAAGTTCCATATTACACGTTCACAGTTTGATAGTGATCAAAGTTTAGAGCCAATTTATTGGGTTATGCCACTCTGCAATTTTATCTCAAAATTTGTACGATGGGTCGAGCCTTTAGATTCTCATATAATGCGATTTCGTTTGCCTGATGATAATGGAGATTCACAGTTAGTGAATCGAGCAGTTATTGATTTTTTATTTAACGGGAAGGTCGCGTACATTGAAAAATTACCCGATTTTGATGAAAGAGTATGCCGCCTAAATAATGGCGACTCTCAAACTCTCATTAGCGCTGTGATGGTTGGTGAAACACATGGCAATTCTATTGAATTAAGTAACATATTTGATTGGGTTCCTTCTGATTATTTACGACTACTTAGTTTAGCAACTGGCTGCAAGGTCGGTTCCCCTTGGATTGAGTTTAGAGATGCATCAGGAAAGCTTGTACGCCGCAATCACGTGACAATGGATGTAGCGCATTTCGGGAAGGGACATTCTCCGCTGCAAGAGGGGATTCATTCAGGCATTGGTTACTTACTAACGCAATATGGTAACTCGGTAGATCGTAATAAACCTTACTTATCAGTTTTGATGAAACATGTCGCTCAAGGTGCATCTCATTCTGGTTCTATTGAAGACAATCTGGTTTATCTTTTTCGCGCCTTTGAAGGCCTTCTTGATTACCATGGCTATAAGACTCAAAACTTACTCAGAAGCCTGAATGTGGCAAATGCAGCTTCAGTTAGAACAGTTCTACAAACCGCAGAAGTTGGCATCAAAAATATTGCATCATCTGCACAATCAGCACGACAAGTTGATCAAGTCGGTATACTTAATAGAATTGCCAGTCGAGTCATTCAAACAAGCAATATTGATCGGGATTTTGGGCTGAGTGTGAATGACCTATTAGCCCATTACAATTTGGTTGATGCGTCTATTGTTGATAGTCACTATGCGGTTACTCCTCGCCCTGACGGCGTTCCATCATTTGGCAGGGTACTTTCTAAATATCGGGGAGTTGTAATTCATGAGAGTTATTTTGAGTTTTCCTCAGGCACGTATGACTTCAATGATGTTCTCCAAATCAGAGATCATTTTCTCGATAT
>JANNUY010000300.1:0-3155 GCA_031414155.1 Acidobacteriota bacterium | reverse complement strand
GGCGGACAACTCACTTCGCAAGCCGTCCCGCCTGACGAACACGGCTGGATCGAACAATTCGGTTGCACGGCCAGCTATCGCCGCTTGCGTAATCAGATTCGGCTTTATTACCAGCATTTTTATCCGCTTTCAGACGCAGCGCGCAAAGCTCGTTTCTTGAATCCCGGCAACGGATGGGTTTCACCGCTTTGCCACGAGCCGCGCGTTGCCCTTGGCGCGCTCGAAGCCTTGCTCGCGCCTTTCGTCAGCGACGGACGCCTCACCATCTTACGCGAACACCTACCCGTCGCGGCTGAAGTCGAACGTGACCGCGTGCGCTCAGTCAACGTGCGCGATGTGCTGACGAATGAAGAAACGATCATCACCGCTGATTACGTTTTGGACGCAACCGAACTCGGCGCGCTGTTGCCGCTGACCGAGACTGAATACGTCACCGGTTTTGAAGCGCAAAAAGATACGGGCGAACCAAGCTCCCCAAGCAACGCTCAATCACACAACACGCAAGCCTTTTCTTATTGCTTCGCACTGTCGCATTACGCGGGCGAAGACTACTTGATAGAACGCCCAACGAATTATGAGTTCTGGCGCGACTTCAAACCTACGCTCACGCCCGCGTGGCCGGGGCCGTTGCTTTCTTGGACAATCACGCATCCGCGCCTGATGACGCCGCACACTTATCATTTCGATCCGCATAACGAACCCAACACGGCCTTTGCCGGACTGTGGACTTATCGCCGCATCCTCGCCCGCGATAATTTCGAGCCAGAATTCGCCAGCGATATTTGTTTGGTGAACTGGCCGCAGACTGATTATTTGTTAGGTGATCTTTCTGATTGCGATGAACTTGAGCGCATTCGACATTTAGCTGCCGCGCGGGAGCAAAGCCTTTCGCTGGTTTATTGGTTGCAAACCGAAGCCCCACGCCCCGATGGCGGCGCAGGCTGGCGCGGTTTGAAGCTACGCGGCGATGTCACCGACACACGCAACGGCTTGGCGAAAATGCCTTACATCCGCGAATCGCGCCGCATCAAGGCTGAGTTCACCATCGTCGAACAACACGTCGCCGCAAGCTCACGACCGAATCAAAAATTTGCCGAGCCTTATCACGACAGCGTAGGCATTGGCTATTACCGCATTGATTTGCATCCTTCGACAGGACAAGAGGGTGGTGGAAATAATTATCTCGACGTTGAATCATTGCCTTTTCAAATTCCGCTGGGCGCACTGATTCCGCAACGCATCGAAAACCTGTTGCCCGCTTGCAAAAACATCGGCACAACGCATATCACCAACGGCTGTTACCGCCTGCATCCCGTCGAATGGAACATCGGTGAAGTCGCGGGCGCACTCGCCGCGCATTGCCTGAAGCAAAAGCTGACGCCACGCGCGGTACGCAATAACGCAAAGTCTTTAAACGACTTTCAACAACTACTCATTCAACGCGGTGTCGAACTCGCTTGGCCCAACGATTTGGTTTTGGCCGAAGGCGATCCACATCGCCACGCACAACCGACTACTGACTACTGACAAACGATTATGCAAATTCAAAATCAAACTTTTCTCGTCACCGGTGGAGCTTCCGGCTTAGGCGCAGCCACTGTGCGCACACTCATCGCCGCCGGAGCCAACGTCGTCATCGCCGACCTTAACGAAGAACAAGGCAGCGCGCTTGCGGCTGAATTCGCTGCTCAAGCCGCCTTTGTCAAAACCAATGTCGTAGAGGAATCCGATGTTGAACAGGCCGTTGCCACGGCGGTTTCGCGATTCGGCGCACTGAACGGCGCGATCAACTGCGCAGGCATCGGCGTCGCCGAAAAGGTCGTAGGCAAAGGCGGCCCGCACCGCCTCGCTTCGTTCCGCAAAGTGATCGAAGTCAACTTGATCGGCAGCTTTAATGTATTGCGTTTATCCGCCGCGCAAATGGCTACGAACCAACCCAACGAAGGCGGCGAACGCGGCGTGATTGTGAATACGGCTTCGATTGCGGCGTTTGATGGTCAGATAGGGCAACTGGCTTATTCGGCTTCAAAAGGCGGCATCGTAGGAATGACCCTGCCCGCAGCGCGCGACCTCGCACGCACAGGCATTCGCGTCGTGACGATTGCGCCGGGCTTGTTTGATACCCCGTTATTGGCAGGCTTGCCCGAAGACGTGAAAACCGTGTTAGGCCAGCAAGTACCCTTTCCGGCGCGGTTGGGCGACCCGCTTGAATATGGCGCGCTCGTTAAACACATCATCGAAAACGCCATGCTCAACGGCGAAATCATTCGACTGGATGGAGCCTTGCGCATGCCTCCCAAGTAAATTCTGAAATACCAAAAATATAAGAACCTAGTGCATTGCAATCTCTGGGCGATGGCTATTTTTAACCAATACTGTGAACACTTTTTCAAGAAGCAGCGCCCATAGAATCACAATGGTGTGAACATTTTTTAGCTGCGTTGATCGCTACGATGTTGGTGGTGCGCGGCCGCGTCAATTACCTGATCACATAATTGATCGCGTAACATCAGAGATTATTACACGGTGACAATTTTGAGGGACAAATTATGCAAGCTATCCGCTTTCACTTTTTTCTTTTGCTCGCCTTACTCGGATTGACGGCAACCCTGGGCGCTGCGCAATCGGCGAAGCGCTCGACGGCGTTAGCCGAGACTTCGCTTGATCGTTACGTCGCACAAAAAGATGCGGTCTACGGTTGGAAGCTGGTCAATACGCTCAAAGGCGAAGGCACGACGGCATACGTTCTCGAACTGACTTCGCAATCTTGGCGCACCACCAAAGACGTAGACCGCCCGGTCTGGAAGCATTGGCTCACCATCGTTAAGCCTGATCAAGTTTTGAGTGACAAGGCGCTTTTATATATCGGCAGCGGCAGCAACAAAGACGCCGCGCCGACGCGAATTTCTGACCGTGCGCAAATGATTGCCGCTGACACCAATTCCGTCGTTGCCGAAGTGATGATGGTTCCGAATCAGCCTTTGTATTTCACCGACTCGCCTGACAAGGCGCGCTCAGAAGACGACCTAATTGCTTATACGCGCGTCAAACATTTCACCACGAAAGACGATTACTGGCTGGTGCGGCTGGCGATGGTTAAAAGCGGCGTGCGCGCGATGGATGCCGTTCAGGAATTTATGGCAAGCGAAGCGGGC
>JANNUY010000299.1:0-2829 GCA_031414155.1 Acidobacteriota bacterium | reverse complement strand
AATCCACTCGGCCAGACGTGCAGCTAAAAGCGAACGGAGAGCTTCGAACTCTCAACCTCGAGGGTGGAAACCTCGCGCTCTCGCCGATTGAGCTACGCTCGCAAACTTCAGAAAACGATGCGGATGGCAGGATTTGAACCTGCAACGACTGGCTTCTGAGACCAGCGCGTCTACCAATTGCGCCACATCCGCGAAAACATGCAGGCGGAAGGATTCGAACCTTCAAAATGCTGCTTTTGAGACAGCCGCGTTTGCCAATTACGCCACGCCTGCGGAAAGGGCTGAGGACAAACCATAAAAAGTGCGGACGAGAGGACTTGAACCTCCAACAACGGCGCTCTCGACGCCGCGCGTCTGCCAGTTGCGCCACATCCGCTTACCAATCTGGTTGTCAATGAACGCCATGCGTTGAGCAGGATTCGAACCTGCGGCCTTCGGCTTCGGAGACCGATGCTCTCACGTTCCACTGAGCTATCAACGCAAACAAACCAAGCGGAGGGCCAGGGAGTCGAACCCTGATGCGTGACCGCGGCAGTTTTCAAGACTGCTGCCCTACCAGTTAGGCGTGCCCTCCATAACTAATTTTCGACACACGAATAACTACTCAAGTTACTATCTAAAATAACTTAATGAATAACTAAAGTAACTTATTCGAGCTACGGAGAAGGCGGGACTCGAACCCGCACAAGTTACTAACTTCCCAGTTTAGCAAACTGGTGCAATTACCAATTCTGCCACTTCTCCCAAAGAGCTACGGAACGGGAGTGCCAGGATTTGAACCCGAAACACTGTTTTTGGAGACCAGCATGTTGCCAGTTACACCACACTCCCAAACTCAAAAACCTTGTACTACATGTCGCTGGACACAGCTCACCCAGCGGATGCCGAAGGCAGGAATCGAACCTACGCGCAACCTTAAGTTACAGTGGATTTACAGACCATTGCCGATCCATTCGGCTTCTTCGGCGAAAGGGGTTTAGAGAAGAGGCTCTATGCAAAAGAGCGAGCCGCTTCAGCTTGTTGCGCTGAAGCGGCTCGCTCCTTACATATCCTGTGGCTCCTGCTTGAGCCTTATTCTTCGAGGATTTTCGGGAGCGGAAGCAGCCGCCCCCGCGTAACTAATGCCCTGAATTAAGTCTATCTGTATTGCGATGAATCATATTGGTACCGCACAAATAGGGTCGTTGGGCCGCGCTTTTCGACATCGCTGGCGACGCCGCGCGCCATTCCGTGCGACCTGCAGCAGGGACGACCGTAAACGACACTCCGCACAACTCGCCGCATAGCGTTACACTTGGCGCACTCAGCGCGGTGGCTATTAAGTTGAATTGTTCGAGATTCCGTTTCATTGAAGTTTTTCTCAGGGCTTCTTTGCCCTTTGGGTTTCCCATCTGGGTTGAACCCGATTGATTAACGATTAAAGTTACAGTGCGACTAACGCGGGGAGGTTTATACGCCCATAAAACAAAACCGTCAAGCCCTATTTTCAAAAATACCAGGATTATTTTCGTGATTAAATTGTTTATTTTAGTTTATTTCTTTATTTCTGAAAAATCATTTTTTTGGATTTGTTATTCTCGCCTGCTGCCTTTACTCGCCTTTTTCGCTATGGATAATCGCCGGGCATTCAATCAAACGCTATGAACAACAATTCATCCGACGCAATCATCATCGGGGGCGGACACAACGGCCTCGTCACGGCGAGTTATCTCTCGCGCGCGGGCTGGCGCGTCACCGTCCTCGAACGTCGCCACGTCGTAGGCGGAGCCGCTGTCACCGAAGAAACCTGGCCCGGTTATAAAGTATCTTCGCTGTCTTATCTGTGTTCACTGTTGCAACCGCGCATCATTCAAGAACTCGAACTCGCGCGCTTCGGCTATCACATTTATCCGAAAGACCCGTCGTTTTTTACGGCCTACCCTGACGGGCGACATTTGTTCTTTTGGCAAGACATGCGCAAAACCCAGGCCGAGATGGCGAAGTTCTCAAAACGCGACGCCGAAGCCTATCCGCAATATGAAGCCGATTTGGAAAAACTCGCCGAATGGGTCGAAGCCCTGCTGCTCACGACGCCGCCGAATATCGTGCGGCGTAAACTCAAAGACTTGCTGCAAGCCGGCAAGCTCGGACTGAATACGTTAAAGCTGGGCGATGAAGGGCTGGTGCGGCTGGTCAAGATCATGACCCAAAGCGCGAAAGACTTTTTGTCAGATCGTTTCGAATCGCCTGAGATCAAGACTACGTTGGCGACCGATGGCGTGATTGGCACAAATGGCGGGCCTTCGACACCGGGCACGGCTTATATCTTGTTGCATCATGTGATGGGCGGAGCCGCCGGAGCGCGCGGCCTGTGGGGTTTCGTGCGCGGCGGAATGGGCGCGGTTAGTCAGGCGCTCGCGCAATCGGCACAGGCGCACGGCGCGACGATTCGCACCAACGCCAGCATCGAGCGCATTCTCATCAAAGACGGCGCGGCTTATGGCGTAGCACTCACCAACGGTGAAGAACTGACGGCACGCGTCATCATTTCTAACGCCGAACCGCAGCGTACTTTTTTGCAAATGATCGAAGCGCAACACCTTGCGCCTGAGTTTCGCGCAGCGATTACGGCGTATAAATGCACCGGCTCCGTCGTAAAAATAAATCTTGCGTTAGATGGCTTGCCGAATTTCACGGCTTATCCGAACAAGTCTGACAATGAAGTGAATCTGCCGCATCTCACGACGATGCACGTGTGCACAGGTGTTCGCCGCCGTGGCCGCCGTACCGCTCTACGTGATTCCGTTCCTGTGCATGCACCTGCTCAAGAAAGCCGGCGCCGCCACCGGC
>JANNUY010000298.1:0-2022 GCA_031414155.1 Acidobacteriota bacterium | reverse complement strand
TGGCTTGATGCGACGAACGGCACGCCGTTGCGCGCCGAGTTCCCTTCGGGTGAAAGCGTATTGCTGTGTGATTACGGCGATTACCGCAAGGTCGCCCTCCCAACTGGAAGCTGGCTCGAAGCGCACGCGCTGGCACTCACGGTCAAGAAAGGCGAACTAGCAGAAAGTTACGACATCAAGTTCGACAGCATTCAGCACAACGCGAAGCTCACGGCGAAGCCTTTCGACTTTCCGCAACTCGCCAATGAGGCGCTGCCCGACATCCCGGCGTTGCTCAAAGCCGTAGACGAAAATGAAGAGCGCGCCGAAAAAATGTTGGACAATTATGGCTATACCGAAAACACCATCCGTCGCAAAATCGCCAAAGATGGCAAAGTCGAAGAAGACAGCGAGACCGAAGACGTATCGTTTTATAAAGGCCGCCGCTTGCGCCGGTTGACCGCCAAAAACGGCAAGCCGCTCACCGCCAGCGAACAGGAAAAAGAAAATCGCGACATTGAGAAACAGGTCAAAAAGATCGAAGACAATCTCGCCAAAGAAGCGCGCAACGAACGCAAAGACGCTGACCGCCCCGGCGAAGATGAAGACGGACGCAAGTTTTCGCTCGTCAAACTTTTCAAGTCGTCGCGTTTCGTCAATCCGCGCCGCGAACGCTTCCGCGAACGCGAAGTGATTGTTTTCGATTTTGAACCGAACCCGGAAATCAAAGGCGGCAAAGGCATGGAGAAATTCGGCAGCAAGCAGGCGGGCGCGGTCTGGATTGATCCGAACGACAAGCAAGTCGTACGCGTCGAGTCGCGTTTTATCGAAGCTCTGAAAGTCGGCGGCGGGTTGGTCGGTTCATTGCGCGAAGGCTCTACGTTTGTGCTGGAAAAAACGCGCCTCAACGATGAAGTCTGGCTGCCCACGCAAGCTGACATCAACGTCGGCATCAAGGCATTGTTGCTGTTCGGCTTTAACGTCAACATCGCCATCCGTTACAGCGATTACAAAAAATTCAACGTAGACACTGAAAAAGAAAAGCTGAAAGACCCGATTGCCACTGAACCGAAGAAACCATAAACACCAAAGCGCGTGAAGCTGAAGTTCCAGCTTCACGCGCTTGGCGAATCAGAAACTGCTCGACCAAAACTAGCAGTCCCCTTGCGACATCGCGCCATCCACTAAACGCCACAACTTGCGTTCGTTCTGGTTGCGCAATTCGACCGGCAAAGCCGCTTGCGGAAAACCCTGATAAGCCACCGGACGCGCGAACCGCGCAATCGCCGCCGTGCCGACTGAAGTCGTGCGCACATCAGTCGTCGCGGGATAAGGCCCGCCGTGTTGCATCGAAGGGCAAACTTCTACGCCCGTCGGATAGCCGTTAAAAATCAGTCGTCCCGCTTTCGTCGCAAGGATTTCAACCAGCGTCGCATACTCTTTCAAGTCTTCTGGCGTGCCATGAATCGTCGCGGTCAAGTGGCCTTCGAGGTTGCGCGCGATGGCTTCGAGTTGCGCGCGATCATCACAAGCGACGACGACAGTCGCAGGGCCAAAGACTTCTTCGCTCAATTCGTGATTTGCCGCGAAGGTCGCCGCGTCAGTCGTAAACACCGTCGGCGAAGCGTGCGTCTTGCCGAATTCCGCCGTCTGTTTTGCTTGCGTAGTTTTCACGCCTGCCAGATGCGCCAGTTTGCGCACTCCGTCGGAAAACGATTTGGCAATCGCCGGATACAACATCGTCGCCGTCGGTGCGTCGGCCATCAGTTCATTGAGCTTGTCAGAAAAATTCGTAAAGCTCTCATCGCGCAAACCAACAGCTAAACCAGGGCAGGTGCAAAACTGGCCTACGCCTATCGTGACGGAATTTTTCATGCCTTCGGCCAATGCCGCTGAACGTTCGCGCAACGCGCCGGGCAAGATGAATACGGGATTGATGCTGCCCATCTCGGCGTAAACCGGAATCGGTTCAGGCCGCGCCGCCGCTGCGTCATACAACGCACGCCCGCCGCGCAACGAGCCGGTGAAGCCCACGGCCTTGAT
>JANNUY010000297.1:0-3303 GCA_031414155.1 Acidobacteriota bacterium | reverse complement strand
GAATATGATCGCGCATGCTTTCGATCACTTCGCGCGTCACCTCGTCCGTTGTTGCGATTTGGGCTTTGAGCAATAACGCGGGCGAGAGGCCGAAGGTCGCGCGCAGGTTGCGCAGCTTCGTGATGATTTCGATCACTACGCTGAGTTCGCGTTCGGCACGTCCGTCAAGTTGGGCGGCGTTGTGTTGCGGGAATTCGGTCAGCGAAATCGTTTCACCCTGATGTGGGAGCCGTTGCCAAAGCTCTTCAGTGATGAACGGCATCATCGGATGCAGCAGTCGCAGGCTGCGTTCGAGAATGAAAATGATGCGCCGCTTGACCGCAGTGCTTTGCGGCGAAGCCTCTTTCGCAGTGACGTGCGGTTTCGACAACTCGATATACCAGTCGCAGAAATCGTTCCAGAAAAACTGATAGATCAGCGCGGCGGCCTCGTGAAAGCGATACTCAGCCAGCGCGTCGTTGGCGTCGAGCGCGACTTGATTTAAGCGGCACAGAATCCAGCGGTCAGCGAGTTCAGGCGGAGCGAGTTCGGTTTCCCAATCCAAAGGCTCACCGCTTTCGAGAATCTCGTCGCAATTCATCAACACAAACCGCGTCGCGTTCCAAATCTTGTTGGCGAAATTGCGCGCTGATTCGAGTTTGGATTCCTGCAAGGCCAGTGTTAGTCCCGCCGTAGATGCCGCCGTCAGTGCAAAGCGCGCCGCGTCGGTGCCGTATTTATCGAAGACTTCCAACGGGTCAATCACGTTGCCTTTGCTCTTAGACATTTTCTGGCCTGACGGATCAAGCACAAGCGCGTTGATGTAAACCGTTTTGAACGGCACTTCGCCCATGAATTTCAAGCCCATCATCATCATCCGCGCGACCCAGAAAAAGATGATGTCGAAACCCGTCACCAACACTTCGGTCGGATAGAACAGCCGCAGGTCTTCGGTTTCTTTCGGCCAACCCAAGGTCGAGAACGGCCACAACTGCGATGAAAACCACGTATCCAAAACATCCGTGTCAGGCGTGAGCGCGACCGTGTCGTCTTTGCCTTGCGCTGCCAGCCGCGCGCGGGCTTCGACTTCGGCGCGTGCGACGATGATTTCGCCATCGGGCGTGAACCAAGCGGGAATCGAATGCCCCCACCACAGTTGCCGCGAGATGCACCAGTCTTGAATGTTTTCGAGCCAGTTGAAATAAATCTTGGCTGAACTTTCGGGTACGAATTTGGTTTTGCCTTCGCGCACGGCAGCCATCGCGGGTTGCGCGAGTTCGGTCATCTTCAAAAACCATTGCGTCGAAATCAGCGGTTCGACGACTTTGCCGCTGCGCGAACAGTGGCCTACGTTGTGGGTGTAATCTTCGGTTTTGACTAACAAGCCCAACGCATCTAGGTCGGCGATTACCTGTTTGCGCGCGGCTTCGCGTGAAAGGCCACGATATTTTTCAGGTGCGGCGTCGGTGATTTTCGCGGTTTTGCCGATGACTTGAATGAATTCGAGCGAGTGCCGCTTGCCCATCGCAAAATCGTTCGGATCGTGCGCAGGCGTGATTTTGACGAAACCCGTGCCGAAACCTTTCTCAACAACTTCGTCTTGAATGAAAGGCAGCGCGCGACCTACCAAAGGCAACATCGTTTGTTTGCCAGCCACAGATTGATAGCGGTCGTCTTCGGGATTAAAGGCGATGCCCGAATCGCCGAGCATCGTTTCAGGCCGCGTCGTCGCCACCACAATAAAGTCGCCTGCCGCAGTCGAAAGCAAGCCGGTTTTCACTTCGCCTTCGTTTGCCGCAGCGTAAGCCTCTGCCAAACCCTCAACTCTTTCCGTCACAGCTTTGCCGATGGGATAAGCGATGTACCAGAGATTGCCTTTGACCGATTTCATTTCGACTTCGAGGTCAGAGATGGCTGTCTGTAAGCCGGGCGACCAGTTCACCATGTATTCGCCCCGATAAATCAGCCCTTCGTCATAAAGCCGCACAAAAACTTCTTTCACCGCATTCGACAGGCCGTCATCCATCGTGAAGCGTTCGCGCGTCCAGTCTACTGAATCGCCTACGATGCGCATCTGCTTTTGAATCGTGCCGCCGGAATGTTCTTTCCATGCCCAGACGCGCTCGACGAACTTTTCACGTCCGAGGTCGTGGCGCGTGATGCCTTCTTTATCTAATTGCCGCTCGACCACCATTTGCGTAGCGATGCCGGCGTGATCGGTGCCCGGCAACCACAATACGCGGTCGCCCGCCATGCGCCGCCATCGCGCCAACACGTCTTGCAGCGTGTGATTGAGCGCGTGACCCATGTGCAAATAACCAGTTACGTTGGGTGGCGGAATTACCATCGAAAAGACCGGCGCATCGGTGTCGGCGTTGATTTCAGGCGCGAAAAAGCGGCGCTTTTCCCAGAAGGGATACCAGCGGCCTTCGCAATCTTTGGGTTCGTAAGTCTTAGGGATTTCCATAAATAGTTCTGTATTTTCAGGCTGTGCGAGGTAAGCCGCAGTATCGCCAATCACGTATGAACTGACAACCGCGAGAAGATTGTCGTTTGGTTGACCAATTTTCACTGGCTTTCAATAATCCGAGCCGATGACTGTCCTTACCAAAAAATCCGCCGACGCTTACGCCAAGCTGTATGAGTTCGCGCCGCTTGATCAATACACTTTCAAGCAGCGCGTCATAATTCGCGTGGCGGGCTTGGCGTTGCATTGGCTGGTTCGCGTGATCGGGGCTACGCTCAGGTTTGAAGTCCACGGGATGGTGCATCATCCAGACTCCAAACCGCTGGGCGACGACGAACCGTTGGTCTATTCGTTCTGGCACAATCGCATTCCTATCGCTACGTATTTCTGGCGGCGGCGCGGCATCATCGTGATGTCGTCGCAGAGTTTCGATTCAGAATACATCGCGCGTTTTATTCAGCGGTTTGGTTACGGTGCGGCGAAAGGCAGTTCGACGCGCGGCGCGGTGGCGGGCCTGGTGCAAATGATTCGAGCTGTGAGGGCAGGCAAGAGCGCGGCGTTCACGGTGGACGGTCCGCGCGGCCCTTTGTATGAAGTGAAGCCGGGTGCTGTGATGCTCGCGGCCAAGTCAGGCGCGGCGCTGTTGCCATTTTCGATTTCGCTGGATCGTTGCTGGCGCTTACGCAGTTGGGATCGGCTCGAAATCCCCAAACCGTTTGCGCGCGTCGTGGTCGTGTTGGGCGAACGCATTTATGTACCGGAAGATCAGGGCAATGACGAGACTTGGCGCGCGCAGTTGCAGGTGACGCTCGAAGCTTTGCGCGAGCAGAGCGACGGCCTGATTACAAAAAAAAACT
>JANNUY010000296.1:0-1101 GCA_031414155.1 Acidobacteriota bacterium | reverse complement strand
AATGCTCCGGTCGGGCAGTTTTCTTCGCAACTGTATTTTTTGGTTTTGCTGCCCGGCGGGTTCATGCCTGCGCGGTCGCTGCACAAATTGCATTTCACCGCGACGAGATCGTCGAGCGCTTCAACGGCAGGCGGCAACGGATCAGGCGCGAGTCTGAAAAGATTCATCACACGTTGGTTGAATGTCAGCGCCGCGGGTTCGCCTTTTGTCGCCTTGCGCGGAATCATCGTGATTGCGTCATAAGGGCATTGCGTAGCGCAATCGCTGCAACCGATGCACGTGCCAGGGTTGATGTCTATTTGTCCGCCCGCTTGCCGCCCAATCGCGCCGGTCGGGCAACCGGTCAGGCATTCGGGGTCTTGGCAATGCATGCAAACTTCGGGCGCGAGCAAACTTTGCGCGCTGTTCAGCGCAGGCGTTTTCAAACGATTGACGTGAACTCCGCGCCGCACCAGCCGCGATTGCCCGTGAACCTTGTGACAAGCCAGCGAACAGTTGCCGCACCGCACACACAGCGCCATATCCATCACCAGCAGATTCGTGCCGTCAATCAAGCCCGTCGCAATCAATTCTTCCTGTGCTTTCAACGTGCGTTGTTTGACGATGGGCAGCGATATGACTGGCTTGCTTTCGAGCGGCGGCGGAGCGAAAGGCGCAAAGGCCGTTTGAAAGCCTTGGCTCAACGCGGGATTTTGTCGCAAATGCACGACAGAGATTTCGAGCAACTCCGTGCGTCCCAACAAGGTCAGCGTTTCAGGCCACTCGGCGTTTTCATTCAAGGCGGTGAGGCCGAATACGTAACCGCGACCGAGAATGTCGTTGATCTCGCCTTGCGCGGTCAGGCGCGTGCGGCGCACCCAGCCTTCGCGTATGACATACAACCGCGTGACGGACGATCCGCCACGACACAGCAAGTGGTTTTTTGAGTACACGCGAAATTGCGCGGCGGGTCGCAAGGCTTGAATGAACTCATTCGACAGATTGAATTTCTCTTTGAACAAGTCGAAGGTCGCATCGCGGCTGTGCTTGCGATAAGCGTCATCGAGCGCGGCGCTGAACTCAGGTAACTTGCGCAACAGCCGCAACGCCGGACGTTGAATC
>JANNUY010000295.1:0-3880 GCA_031414155.1 Acidobacteriota bacterium | reverse complement strand
CGACGATGACTGGTTGGACGATGCCGCCTGAGAGTCCGGCTGAACTCGCGCAACACTGGCAAGCCGAACTCAACCGCCACCAAGTCGCCGCCGCGATGCTGATGGCAAGCGTACCTAACGACGAAGAGTCTATCGCCGCCGCTGTGGCCGCTTCTGAAAATATCTACGGCGGATTTTTCATCAACCCGCATCAATTCTCATCCGTAGCTGACGCCGTTGAACGCACACGCCGCGCCTTTGACGAATTGCACCTGCGCGTCGTCTGTCTGTTCCCCGCGATGTTTCATTTCTCAATGGCGGATAACGAAACGGTTCGCGCCCTCGTCGCACTCGCTAGCGAACGCGCAGGCACAGCGATCTTGGTTCATTGCGGCGCGCTCTCAGTCGGCGCGCGCAAGAAACTCGGCTTGGCGAGCAAGTTCGATATGCGTTACTCGAATCCGCTCGACGTGCATAAGCTCGCGGCTGAGTTCCCTGCGGCGCGGTTCATCATTCCGCACTTCGGCGCAGGGTTGTTGCGCGAAGCCCTCTTGCTCGCCGACCTTTGCCCTAACGTTTATCTCGACACGTCAAGCAGCAACAGTTGGATGAAATACGAAGGGCTTGAACTCGTCACGGTCTTTCGTCGCGCGCTCACCATCGTCGGGCACGAACGCTTGTTGTTCGGCTCGGATTCATCGTTCTTTCCGCGCGGCTGGGTGGCTGACGTATTCAACGCACAAGTCGCGGCATTGCAATCTATCGGTGTGACAGATGCGCAAGCGGCTGCGATTTTGGGCGGCAACTTGCGGCGCTTGTTCGAACCGTGAGGCCGTCGAACAAGATGGCATCTTGTTCGACAGCCTCACTGATTTTTAAATGCCTACGATTTTCACGCACGCCGTCATTGGCAGCGCCATCGCCAAACTCGCCGCGCACCCAAACGTTCATCGGCGCACCATCATTGCCTGCGCGCTGCTCGCCGTGCTGCCTGACGTAGATGGATTGTTTTTCGGCGTCGTTCCTTACGCGCACCTGTTCGGCCATCGCGGCTTCACGCATTCGTTGTTTTTCGCGGCACTGTGCGGATTGCTCACGGCGTCGTTATTCGTCTGGCGCGAATGGATTTCGCTCGACGAGCTTGCGCGTTATGCATTGTTATTTGCGGGCGCAACGGCTTCGCATGGTTTGCTTGATGCGTTCACCAACGGCGGGTTAGGCGTAGCCTTTTTCGCACCGTTCGATACGTCGCGCTATTTCTTCCCATTTCATCCGATTCCGGTTTCGCCGATGTCGGGCGCGGCCTTGCTCACGGCGCGCGGTTGGCGCGTCATCACGGGCGAATTCCTGATGCTGTGGACATTTGCTGCCGCTGTGTGGCTATGGAATCGCTGCGTTGGGTGGCGTTGCGCACTCGCCATTGGTTTTATTTTGCTGGGCGCGTGGGCTTGGTTGCGCTAGACGTTTTTTCAACGAGGTTCGTTTATGAGCGTAAGCAATTTCTTCAACCAAATCCTGAGTCCGAAGTACGATGAATCGTGGCAAGCCCACGGGCTGCCGCTCGTCCTCATCGAAGACCTGACCAAGTCTTTTCGCAACGACACCATCGTCACGCCCGTTCTCAACGGCGTTGACCTTTCGATCAACGCGGACGCATTCGTCGCTGGGCCATGGTGAGCGATTGAGTTGAAAAGCGGATTGTCGTAAGTTCACGCGCGATGAGTACACAAGGAGTCAAACTTATGTCGGCTTTGCCCAAGCACTATTACACGCTGGAAGAATATCTGGAGCTTGATCGAAACTCAGACGAACGGCTGGAGTATTGGGACGGCGAGATTTTTTCGATGAGCGGCGCGAGCAACCAACACGATTGCATTGATACCAATATCGTCATGAAACTGGGCGAGCAATTACGCGCTAAAGGCTGCCGTCTTTTCTCAGGCAACTTCCGCATCAAGGTTCCGAGCCTGCCGCCCTACCGCTACGGCGATTCGTCGGCTTTATGCGGTAAACCCACGTTTGAAAAAATCGGCGGCGTAGACACGCTGACCAACCCGCAACTCATCATCGAGATTCTTTCGCCTTCGACGCAGGCTTATGATCTGGGAACCAAATTCACGAATTACAAATCCATTCCCAGCTTTTGCGAATACCTCGTCATTTCGCAAACCAGACCGCACGTCATTCAATTCATCAAACAAAGCCAGAACGCCTGGCTGCAAAAAGAATTCACTTCGATGGATGACGAACTCGAATTGACTTCCGTCAGTTGCCCGCTTTCGCTCGCAGAGGTTTATCAATACGTCATTTTTCCTGCCAGCGACGAAGACGATGACGAATAGTTTTAATGCGGCACGACGCCCGTGAAAACATACGCCTGCGCCAACACGAGCAAGCCCACCAGCAACGCCAACGCTACGCTGTGAAAGAAAACGTAACGCAAGATCGGGCCTTCGCCGTCTTTTTGCCCCGTCGCCATGCTCGCCACCACGATGGATTGCGCGTCAATCATCTTGCCCATCACACCGCCCGAACTATTCGCTGCGGCGGCAAGCAGTGGCGAGACGCCCAAGCGTTCCGCCGTGATTTGTTGCAGGTTGCCGAACAACACGTTCGATGACGTATCGCTGCCGGTCAACGCTACGCCGAGCCAACCCAACAGCGGCGAGAAGAACGGAAACAAAAAGCCCGTACTTGCAAAAGCCAAACCCATCGTCGCATCCAGTCCGCCATAGCGCGTCGTGAATCCCAACGCCATCATCGCCGCAATCGTGACCAATGAAAGGTGTGCGCGTTTGAACGTACCCCAAAAGATTTTCAGCAAGCGCGCGGGCGACAAGCCCAACAACAAACCCGACACGACGCCCGTCAACAGCAACGCCGTACCCGTCGCCGACAACCAGTTCAAAGTGAATACGGCGTCTTCGGCTTTCGGCACGGCGACCACCGGCGGGCCGCGCAGCACCAGCTTGTGAAGAGAAGGAACTTCGTAATTGAAAACCGACAAGCCGTTGAGCAAGGCTTTGAATTGCGGCAATCCCCACATAAAAACGAGTACGGAAAGAATGATCCACGGCATCCAGGCTTTGAGCGATTCGTTGAGCGGCACGGCAGGCGCAGCTTTTTGCGCGGCGATGTCGGCGGGCGTTTCGTGTTCAAAGCGCCAGACGTTGCGCGGCTGCCAAACCTTTAACAACACGACCAACGAAAAGATCGAAGCCAGCGCGCCCGCGATGTCTACGACCCACGGGCCGTGGTAATTGCTGACGAGAAATTGCACGATGGCGAAACTCGCGCCCGCCGTGAGACACGCGGGCCAGACTTCGCGCATACCTTTCCAGCCCGCCATCGCCCACACCAGCCAGAACGGAATCAACAACGAAAAGAACGGTAACTGTCGCCCCACCATCGCGCTCAAATCTTCGAGCGGCAGGTTCGTCACTTTCGCCAACGCAATGATCGGCGTACCCAACGCGCCAAACGCCACCGGCGCAGTGTTACCGATCAATGCGACACCGGCTGCTAACAAAGGACGAAAGCCGAGTCCGATCAACATCGCGGCGGAAATGGCTACGGGTGTGCCGAATCCGGCTGCGCCTTCGATAAACGCGCCGAAGCTGAACGCAATCAACAACGCCTGAATCCGCCGATCATCGGCGAGCGAGGCAATCGTTTGTTTGACGATCTCGAACTTCCCCGTCGCCACCGTAATGTCGTAAACAAAAATCGCAGTGAGTACGATCCAACCAATCGGGAACAAGCCGTAAGCCGCACCGTTGCCCGCCGCCGCGAGCGCGAGTTTCACCGGCATGCCAAAGACGACGATGGCAACTAGCAATGAACTTGCGAGTCCGGCGATGGCGGCCCAATGCGCTTTGACGTGAAAGAAAGCGAGCAGGCC
>JANNUY010000294.1:0-1282 GCA_031414155.1 Acidobacteriota bacterium | reverse complement strand
GTTATTAGTTGGGGCGCTCAGTGTGTGGCTTTTTCCTACAGCATTGGTTAAGCAGCCTTTGATACCTGGAGCCAGTTTAGTGCTTTCTCCGTTGGCGGGCGGCATCACAATGGCCTTGTTCGATCGGCTGATTCGCAAGCGAGATTCGAATGGCTGGACGAAGTTCCTACACGGTGTTGCTTTCACTCTTCCCATTGCTATGCTCAGATTCATGCTGACAACGTAAGTTAGCAATGAGTCGCCTGTTCAGTTATGCCAAAAAGCAAATTCATCATCCGTCGCAAAGACGTACTCGTTGATGAAGTCTCGCTCGAAAGCGAAGGCCTCATCATCGGGCGCGATATGCGCAGTGATGTCGTGCTGAATCATCGCGCCGTATCGCGCCAGCACGCAGGCATTTCGTATGGCGCGAACCTGCCTGACCTTGCTATTACGTCACAGAACGCACAACGTTTTTGGCTCACCAATCTATCAAGCAGCAACGGGACGCTGCTCAATGGCGAAGCCGTCACCGCCGTGCCGCTATTCGACAACGACGTAATTCAAATCGGCCCTTATCTGATGCGCGTAGATTACGCAGGCGATACGCTCGCGCTGACCGTCGAGATGGAATTGAAAGTGCAGCCACTCGAATCGCGCACCGCCCTATTGCAAATGCCTGCGGGCGCGAGCGACAAAACGCAACTCATCAAAATGCCCGCGCCCGGCACACGGATGACGGGTTTGTTAAGCGGACTCGGTTCGATGACGGGCATGTTGCCTCAACAAAGCCAGTTGGCGCTCTCAGTGTTTTGGGACAAACGCAAACGCGAAGCAGGCAAGATCGAAGACCTCACTTCAATGCGACCTCGCTCAGGGCGACGCTTCGGCAAAGCGCAATTCAACTGGCGGCCTACTTATGATCTCGCGCGGCTGTGGCGTTCGGCTTATTTTTGGTGGGGTTGCTTGATCGTGTTAGTTGGCGCGTTGGCCGCCGCCGCGCTTTATCAACCAGCCTTCGCGCCGCGTCCGGTTTCATCAGCGCACGCGCAAGCGATGACGAATAATGAGTTGTTGGTTCGCAACATCGCCAACCATCCAAACGGCAACAATTGCACAAGTTGCCATACGCCGACGGCGGGCATGCTCGATCAATGCATCGGCTGTCACGAGACGACGGCGACAGCAACTAAGGCTGCGTTTATGCCGAGTATTTATTTGCAAGGGCATCTCGATCAAAAGCTGCGTTGCAACGATTGCCACACCGAACACTTGGGCAACGACAACGCAGCAGGGTTGTTGC
>JANNUY010000293.1:0-11071 GCA_031414155.1 Acidobacteriota bacterium | reverse complement strand
ATGCTGCCCGTCGTTTCCTGCGCAAAAGCAAGGGAAGACAGTGCAACCAGCAAAAATGTGCCAAAAAGCAGGCTGGCAATGTGCCGCGCGCCTTTGGTCAGTATGGTTGGTTTCATAACTACACTCCTTAGTAGTGATTGGGGTAAATGATCTGCGGGTGAAGACCTAAGCCTAACGCGCAGGTTGAATGTTTCAGTAAAACTTTAAAAGCGGTATCGAAGCCTGACTCAATCTCACAAATTACAATCCATATTTCTTGATCGTTTCATCTGCAATACAAAGCCGTTCAACGAGTCAGGCCAAAAAATTTGATAAGAGAGTAAAGAGGCTTAGGTATAGCAAGCATCATTCCATATTTTCACGATCAGATTACAACAAGGCAACCGCTTCCATTGAAGCCAACTTACCTTCTGGATAACTTTGATTTATCACGACAAGTATCCGAAAAAATGAATTCGGCTGCATATTTATGGATTGATAAGCAGAATAAATACGGCGGCAGAGATTGGCTTGGGCGATGGGCGGGGAACGAAAAGAATCAGCCGTTCATAGTTGAAACACGCGAGGGCGCGAACTACTGATGAGACGGCTGATTTTTTTGAGCTTCACGTTGCGCAGTTAGGCGTCCCACACGATTTTGAAATTGCATTGGTTGGGATGTACGCGCGGGCGGCGCACTTCCGAGATTTCGCAATCAATGTGAGCGAACTGTTGCAGCATCGTCTCGAATAAGTTGCGGTAATAGGCGTGCGCGCCACTCAGGGTTTCTAATCGTTCGGCGAAGATGCCGTTGCGCAAGGTGAGATAGACGCCGTGTTCGTGCGGTTCGAGAATGAGGTGATTGGTCGTACCGGCAAACTTGTAAGCAACACGACGCGCGACAGCAAAGGCCAACCGCTGGCGCAGACTGCGCGGCAACGTGCGTACGGCGCATTTGAGCGTACGGTTTAAGTCTTGATGCAAGTGGTCGTAAAGCGAATGTCCCGTCGCGCCGAAGATGTCGCGTCCGTTGGGTTCGGCGGCGACGAGGCGCGCGAGTTTGAGGGCACGGGCGGCGCTGACGACTTGCTGGCGCTGTTCGAGCAAACTCTGCGTGCGTTCGAGTGTGAGGCCGAGTTCACGGTTGGCGTGCAAATAAGCGTAAGGCGCTTGTTCACGTAATGATTTGAGCATTTCGTGTTGCACCAGCGGTGCGCACGAAGGGATACCAACCGTCGGACCTTGCGGAGCGTAGTTAAGAAAATCAGTGGCGGACGTGCTGCCAATATCAGCTAAAGACCCAGCTAGAGACCCAGCTAGAGACTCAGTTAATAAAGGCAAAGACGGCGTCACCAAGTGAGCGGACGAAGGGGAATGTACCAGGGCTAACATTGTGGTTTTCCTCCAAACAGTAATAAGTGCGGAGACTGACGCACCTCAACGTGGCGCAGACAAGTGCGCAAACGCTCAAGCGAAGCCAAACCGTCGGCGTTCCTTGCCAATATTCATTGGGATGAAAACTTCCTGTACCTGCTTAGCTAGCAGTACCGGATCAGGTCGGCGTTCCTTGCCAATATTCATTGGGATGAAAACGAACGCAGGCAGACCTCACCTGAATGAGTCAGTCGCAACAACCGTTATTCAATTGTGATCTTTAGTCACACGCATGTGTGAAAACGAGGTGCAGACTCGGCTCGTCGCTGCTTTAGGGCTATAACGCAGAAACTTTATCCGGAAGACAACGCCCCGGCATTCGCAATAGAAGTCGAACGACGAGGCGAACGGCTGGTGGTAAACGATAAAGTTACCGTCAGGGATTCTTTTTAGTTGGTTTGGAGGAGTAAAGACTGTGACCGACCAGAATCACTGTGCTTAAAAATTTATGCCGTGTGCATTACGGCAAGTTCTTAAGACCGCTATGGCTAAAACTTAAAAGGTCGCTCTTTATGAGAACCAATCAAGTTACAGGATAAGAACCCCAAGCAAACGCCTGTGTGAAGAACACCCGCGCGAATAAATTGTTTTGTCTGTTGGAGTCCGAGTCGCAGGCGCAAGGTAACGAAGCGACGATGCCCTGTCAATATGCTCTCAGGAAAAATTTACACGCGGGTCTTGGCGGGCAGTCATAGCAGGCTCAATAACTCAGTTCCATACTTGCTGATTTTGACTGAACCCAATCCATAAATTGAACCAAGCGCTTCAGGCGTACGCGGGTGTTGCAGAGCGAGTTCTTCAATGGTGCGATCCTGACAGATGAAATAAAGCGGCACGCGTTCAAGTTCGGCTTGTTGCTTGCGCCAAGCCTGTATGCGTTCGGCGCGCAGCCGCTCTTCGCGCGTGAAGGGGCGACCGGTGCGCGCCGTTTCAAAAACGGTTTCGTCGTATTGCTTGGGAGGTTCGTTGCGCAAGCGGGCGCGGCGCAATTCGGCTTCGAGCTTGCCTGATTCGCGCAAGCGGTCGGCCAGCGTTTGATAGACGCGCAGGGCAATAATGGCATCCATCGCGGCGTAATCGAGTTGGGCACGCGACAACGGACGCTGACGCCAATTGCTGCGTTGATAAATTTTGTCGAGCGTGACATCGAACAGGTGCAGCGACACCGAAGCCAAACTATATGAAGGCAATTCCAATGTGCGACGCGCAAGGCGCAGTGTGTCTACGAACCCGTCAGGCATGAAACCTTCGCTGCGCAAAATGCCGTCGTCGAAACGTGCGTTGTGCGCGGCCATCCATACGTCGGGCTTTTCGATCAGTTCGTGCGCGTGGCGAATGCCGGCGGCGAGCGCATCAATCACCAGCACTTCTCCGCTAGGCGCAGCCAGTTGCAAGAGACTCAACTGATGTTGTTTCGTGTGAAAGTCTTGAAAGGTTTCAGTGTCGAGGCCGATGACCGGCTGTTGCAGGAATACCGCCAAGGCGGCGTGCGTTTCGTCAGGATCAATTAAGTAGCGATAAGTAACTGGTTGGTTCAAAACTCCCTGTCTTTCTGCGGCATGTGCTTTTGTTTGTCCGGCAGCGACATATTACACAGCCGCTCGCTGCTTACAAGCGCAGTCCCGTTTTAAGTGCTATTCAATTGAAATGATTGAGCTGCGTTGATGCCCTCACACGACTTAGGCGGCCTGAATTGCCGAAGCGATAGGACGCAGTTGGCGCAAAGCGAAACGCTCTGCGCTTTCAAAAATTCAAGCGCAAAGCGAATTGCATCAAACGCGGCCTGCCGGTGATAGAAGTAATGCGCCCAAAGTTGGCGCTGTTGATATTGGTTACCGGGTTATCAAAATTCACCGTATTGAACAGATTGAAAACCTCGGCGCGGAATTCCAGATTGGTGCGCTCTGACAAGCGCGTACGTTTCAGCGTGCTGAAATCAAAGTTCCAATAACGCGGCCCAAAAATCGAAGATAGCCCCAGCGCTCCCGTCGTTCCGGCTTCAGGATTCTGGAAGATAACTTTCGAAGCATCGCTGCTGGTGCCGGGCGCGAGGCTTGGATCAAGGTAAAACACACCGTTCGCAGCAGTCTTGACGCTCGCTAATTCCTGCAACTGTGCGCGCGACAAATTGCCCGCCACATTCACTGAATTCAACGCCGAGCGATCATCCCGATTAAAGGTGCCGCGCCCCGACAGCAAACTGAGCGGATCGCCTGAATTGAAACGCATAATCCCGCCCAGTTGCCAGCCGCTAATCACCTGGCGCGGCGCGCCTTTGACGTTGCGCAAAAGTTTGCGTCCACGGCCAAAGGGCAAGTCATAAATGAAGTTCGCATTCATCTGATGCGTATTGTTGAATTGCCCCGTTTCGAGCCGCGTATTGCGCAACGTCAGATATGAATTGGTGTCGCCGCTCGAACCGATGAAATCAGACAGTCCCTTGGCAAAACTGTAATTGAGTTGGAAGCGTAACCCGCCGCGCAACCGTCGTTGTAACTCGACCTGCAAAGCGTGATAGGTCGAAAACGAAGCGTTCGTGAACAATTGCGCGCCGCGCACATTCGGATTGGCCCGAATAAAATTGACGGGCAACAACCCGGCATCAACCGCCGCATAAAACGGATCGCCGCGCCGCCCGTTAGCCAACCGCACGCGCGACACATAATCGGCAAAATCGCCTGCGCGGCCTTCTTCCAAACGCTGCACATAATTGGTCAACTGAAACTCGCTTGCCGCCCGCCCGCGAAACAGCACGTCATCAAACAATGGATTCGGACGGCTGCCCGCCACCGTCGCGTCATATTTGAAATTTGGCGTGCCCGTCGGGCGCGCTTTTTTGAAGGCTTCGAGATTGCCTTGCGCAATGCGAAAGGCGTCAAGCATGGTCTGCCCCGTGCGCGGGTCACGCGCGAAGATATTGACTTCATTCACGTCGTAACCGCGAAATAACTTGATGCCGCGATTGCCGACGTAACGCACTTCGAGCGAAGTGCCGCGCAGGATTTCGCGCTGTACGCTGAACGTCCATTCCTGCACATAAGGCGTGCGCAGCTTTTCGTCAAAGGCGCGAATGTCCACCGTCGAGTTGATTTGAATGCTTTGCGCAGCGGGAATCGCTACGGTTGGCAACGGCGCAGGCGCGATGCCATTGCGCAAAAAGCCGCCGAGGTTGCGTTGCGTCGTCAGAATCAAGCCTTCGTTGTCATCCAGCGTGCCGTCAATCGTGTTGAAGCTGCCGCGCACATAGCTGATGCGATAACCGCCACGCAAACTGGTCTTGCCCTTCTTGAACGGGTCCCATGCGAAACCGATGATCGGCGCAAAATTGTTCTTATCAGTCTTGAATAACTCGTCGGCATAATTCAGCACCGTCGTGGCCGTGCCAGACAGCGTGCCGGGTTGAAACAAATTGCCCTTGCCAGAAATGCCATACAACGCGGCTGAACCTCCGACTGGCAGCAACGCCATGCCATTCAATTCGCGCGGCGCGGTTTGGAATTCATAGCGCACGCCCAAGCTCCACGTCAGATTCGGACGCATACGCCAGGTGTCTTGCAGGTAAACATCGGCTTCGCGGTTGCTGTATTCGCGCACTTCAGGTGCGCCCGCGACAAAGCCCGAACCGCGTTGCAACACATTGAAAGTTTGAAAGACCGAGCCAATCGAACCCGTGATGTTATTGGCCAGCGTGCGCGCGTTGTTGAAATCTGTTGTGATGCTGCCGGGAAATTGCGTCGTGCGCACAAACCCGGGATCGTTCACCGCCGTGCTGAAATCGGCGCGCGGCAACGTGTCGGCGAAGCTGAACCGATGCACCCACAACGAACGCAACTCGACGCCCGTTTTGAAATTATGGCTGCCGCGAATCCACGTCAGGTTGTCGGTGAATTGCCACACGCGCAGGTTGCGCCCTGAACCCAGAAAGTCATTGACGGGGTCAGTGATCGTGCCGAAATCTACCTGATAGCCTTCGGGGAAAGTGGCCGTGTTGCCAAACGACAGCGTCGAAAGCTGTGCGCCGAAACGCACTTCGTTGATCAGCGTCGGCGCGAGCGTCGAACGCAACGTCGTCGAAACGCCACGTCCCAGCGTATTGCGCGTGCGGTAAGGCGTATCGGGAAATAGCGGTTCGCCTTCGTTGATGTAATCGCCCAAAAAATTGACATCGCCGTAACTGAAGGTCGCTTCGAGCGAATGTTTGCTGGTGAGGCGATGATCCAGCCGCCCTGAGAAAATGTCGCTCGGCGAAAGGATCGTCGAGTTAAAGCGATAGCCGCCCGTGTTCAGCCCATCGCCGACCTGAAAGTTATTCGGCGTCGGCGTCAAACCCAAATAACGCGCGACCACCGAATCCGGCGTGCGACGATTGGCGTTGAGGTTCAGCACATTGACGCTGCGAATCGCCGTCGGGTTCGCCGCCACATTCGCGGGCGTCGTGGGCAGGTTATTCAAATAACGAAAGATGCCCTGTCGCGCTTGGTCGGTGTAAACGATGCGATTGCGCGACAGTCCGCGCGATTCGCGTTTGCCTTCGTAAGAAAAGAAAAAGAACGTGCGGTCTTTGCCCTCATAAGCGAGCGGGCCAAAAATCGCTTTGGGCAAGCGCACCGGTCCGCCCAACCGTCCGCCAAACTGATTGCGTATCAGCTTTTCGCGCGGCAACGTCCGCCCCGTGTCGGGATTCACTGTCAAATTATTGAAGAAGGTGTTCGCGTTGAAAATCGTATTGCGATGAAACTCGAATAACGAGCCGCGCAACTCATTCGTACCCGACGCCGTGATTGCATTGATTTGCGCGGTGCCGCGTCCGAATTCCGCCGAAGGCAACGCCGTCGTCACGCGGAATTCACCTACGCTTTCGACACTGACAGGAATCACAGGCAGCGTGACATTGCCAGGCGTTTTCAGGAAGTTGTCTGAAGCGTTCACGCCGTCCACCGTAATGTTATTCGCCACAGTGCGGTTGCCGTTGATCGAAAACTTATCAATCTCGCCATCGGCGTTGGTGCGCAATTGCACGCCCGCTTGCAATGCCGTCAGTTCCAGCGGATTGCGTCCATCAAGTGGCAAATCGAGGATGCGTTGCCGATCCACTACGTCGCCGATTTCCGGGTTGGCGCTGTTGACGACTTCCTGCGATTCGCTGGCATTCACGGTGACAGAATCGGTCGCTGCGCCAACGGGCAATTCCAGCTTGACCGTCGAAACCGTAGCCACTTGCACGACGATGCCCTCGACGGAAATTTTCTTAAAGCCCGCCGCTTCTGCCGTCACGCGATAACTGCCGGGTTTCACTTCAGCCACGACAAAGACACCTTCGCCTGACGAAGCGGCCTTAAGTGTTTCGCCCGTGCCTGTATTCGTGATCGTGAGCGCGGCATTCGGAATCAACTGTCCTTGTTGATCTTTGACCGTGCCTTCGATGCGTCCGCGCACGGCTTGGGCAAAAGACCGATCAGTGATAAGCATCAACAATAGACAGGCGCTGGTGATAAAAATGCTTCGGTATTTCATACAGATTTTTTCCTTTGTCTCATTTAATCCACAACACAGGTTGACGAATAAAAAAATTGCGAATGACTGCTTCGACCGTCAAATCGGCTTTCAGCGCCTCCCACAAAGCAAGGTAATCATCATTACCATAAGCCAGTCTGGCAAACAGCAGGCTGCTATGCCGCCTGATAAATAAACGTAAGCTCATGGACTTGCCATTGGAATCATTGCCGTTCTTTTGGCTGGGTCGTCCGACTTCCGCTTCAGCCTTTCAAGTACCTTTCAGTGACCTTTCAGTGAATGGATGGCGCGCGCCCAAACTTTCAAAAGCATCTACAACGCATCCAATCTTTCTTGCGCGCGCCAGCGAACCGCATGAAATAACCCTTTATTTGCAGGCTTTCAGCCGCTTGCCATCGAACTTTCTCAGCGCGCTTTAGTAAATCCAGGTGACACCGGCCAGTGATCTTGACCTGCAAGCTGGCCTGCAAAAAAACAATTTATTGATCAACCTTGAAGGAGGTCTGTATGCGCGTCCGTCGTTTATTCAGTTGCGTGCTGTGTGGCATCGCCACCTGGCTGAGTCTGGCAACGCAGCTTTATGCCACTGAAACTGAGCCTGCGGCTTCAGCATTGCGTTATCGCGGCGGAATCCACAACGCTTTCGGCAAACACGCGCTCAAACCGAAACAGTTGCGGGCCTTGCTCAAAAGCCTGCGCGCGCAAACCGGCTGGCAACAACTGGATTTTGATGAGGGTGGATTTCTGGTTTGCCTTGACGAGTGGTCATTCACTGATGGTTCAGCCTCCGCACGCAAGTTGGTCTCAGCAGCAATGGATGCTCCGATGGCCTTCGACCTCGAAAGCCATGCGAACACCGCCAGCGTAGCTTTCGCGCGGCTGGCGGTACCGGTGTTTTATCGCAGTATGGCTTCAGGCCACCAGATCAACGTTTATCCGTTGCAGCTTGATTTCGCTGACTTCGTCACCTTGCGCGGCGATGCCGAAGTCATTGCCGCCTTCGACATCGGTTTTGTGTTTATGCACGAACTCGCACACGGCGTATGGGGCTTGCGCGATGCTCATAACAAGGCTGATGCGCTGGGCGATTGTGAAAGGTACGTCAATCAGATTCGTCGTGAACTGGGATTGCCAGAGCGGCAACATTACGCCGCGCGTACGCGACAGAGCGGCATGAGTGTTGGCGGCGGCATTGCGCATTTCGCGGAGTTATTGTTTACGCGCAAACAAACCAATTTTTATCTGGAATGGGATGCACAGCGCGTGGGATGCACAACGTAAAGCGCGTGGGATGCACAACGTAAAGAAAGAAGGGTTTCCGCCTCAACAATGCATGTTTCTAAGGTTTCTGCGCGTAAAGCCGCATCACATCGCCGAGCTTTAGGCGCACGGTGAATTCATCCAGCTTGAATCGGCGGCTGACCGCACTGAGCAAGCGTGCGAGCATCGGGCTGTAACGACTCACGCGGCTGATGAATAAACGCACGCTCATGGCTTTGCCTACGTTGCGGCATTCGATGACGCGCAGTCCATGCTGCTCGCATAAATGCCGCAACGTCGCAGGCGTAAAAAAATAAAGGTGGTCGGGTATGAATTGCCGCCACCGCGCGCCGAGCAGGCGATACCAGATGGTTTGAATGTTGGGCGCTTCGATGACGAGCCAACCGCCGGGCGCGAGCAAACGCTCGCATTCACTGACCACGGCTGACGGACTCGGCAGATGTTCGATGACGTGATAAAGCGCGATGGCTTCTTGCGAAGACGCGGCGAGTTGCGCGTCAAACAGCGAGCCGGTCAAGCAATTCACCCCGTGCGCGCGCGTCGCGGCGCTCGTGTGTGCGTCGGCTTCGATGCCGGTGACGGTGAACGATTGCTTTTGCGCTTCACGCAAAAACTCGCCGGTCGAACAACCAATTTCAAGCAAACGTCCGCTGCTGATAAAACGTTGCAAGTCACGCAAACGCTCTTGCGCAGCAACCACACGCCACGGAGTTTCACTTAGTTCAACGTGCGGTTCGACGAGGCTGAGTTCCCTCGCACGAACGGCGAGGCGATCCATTTCAGTGGTGACATCTTCAGTGGTGCCATACGGCTCGTGGGTCAAGATGGCATCTTGTTCCGCTTCAATAGATAGGAATGAGGATAGAACTGGCTCGTGGCGCAAGATGGTTTCTTGTGCCGCTTCGGTAGTGACGTTTGGCTCGTGGCGCAAGACGGTTTCTTGTGCCGCAACGACTGTTAGCGGCGGACACAAGATACCCTCTTGTGCCACAGCCGATTTCACGACGAAATAAAGACCGCACTTTTCGCAACGCATCAGCGGCCCATCCAAACGCGGCGTCGTCAGAATGAATTGCGCAGTTGTCGGGTTGTCGCACAAATCGCAGCGCACCTGCTCTGAATTCATTCGGTCGCCTTCCGCGCGCTGGCGGCGCTTTCGTGATAAAGCCGCAGCGTCTTTTCTGCCGTCGCGCGCCATGTGAAGCGTTGCGCCTGCAACAAGCCTTCTTCGCGCAAACGATAGCGCAGTGATTCATCGGTGACGGCGCAATACAAACCAGCCACCAACGTTTGCTCTTCAAATGGATCAATCAGAATCGCCGCGTCGCCCGTGATCTCAGGCAGACTCGAAAGGTTGCTGGTCACGACCGGCGTACCGCACGCCATCGCTTCGACAACGGGCAAGCCAAAGCCTTCAAAAAACGAAGGATAAGCAAACACCTTCGCTGCACGATAAAGCGCGGGCAAATCTTCTTCGGGTACGTAACCCGTCAAGATCACGTCTTTGCTCCAGCGCTGTTCTTGCACTTCCTTGAAGATGTCGTCGTGCAACCACAGCTTGCGGCCTACGATAACAAGCTGCTCGCCAAACTCAGGGTATGTCGTCCGCAACTGGCTGTAAGCGCGAATCAATCGCACGAGGTTTTTGCGCGGCTGCAAACTGCCTACGGCCAAAATGAAGGGACGCGTGATGCCATATTTTTGCCGAATCAACACCGACTCATCCGAGCGACTAGGCGAAGGCGAAAAACTTGAATTGACGCCGTTGTAAGTCACGACGACTTTTTCAGGCGGCAAGCGATAGGTCATCAAAATATCCTGCCGCGAAAACTCTGACACAGTAGCGATGCGAGCTGCGCGACGGGCTGTGCGACGCACCGTCAGTTTCAATTGCCACGCGCCGCGCCGCGTGAAAGTTTGCGGCAAATGTTCAAACGCCAAATCGTGAATCGTAACGACTACCGGCACGGGGCAAAACGGCGGCGCGGTGTATTGCACATGCAGCACGTCAACGGGGCGCTGGCGCAATTCGTAAGACAGATATAACGGCACGCGCACCAGCGGCGTAGGCTGCGGAATCTGCCGCACGGTGAAATTCGGATGGCGCGGCGCGAAATAATTCTGCCACTGCTGCGCCGTCGCCGGATGCGCGATATAGAGCGTGTAGCGATTGGTGCGGTCGAGTTCAGCCAACGCCAGAATCAATTGCTTGATATAAGTTTCATTGCCGCCCTGTTGAGCGCCGAGCGCGTGCGCGTCAATTCCGATGTGCATAGTTGAAGTATGAGGACGCGCGCATCATAGGCTGAGGCAGTGAGAAGCGCCAAGTAAAGGCTTAGGGCGCGGGCTTCGGAAACAACAACGGCAGCGCGACTTCGGCGGTGAAGATGCAGCGCGGGTTGTGGCCGCACAGCGGAACCGGCGTGACTTGATGTTTCGCTCCGAACTTCTGATTCACGTATTTGGCGTAAGCCTGTCCGCGTAAAAAGCGGTTTGCGCCTTGCGCCATCGCCGGGCACGAGCCGTCGAACCCAGCCAGCGGCGTCGTATCCAATTCGCCCAGCAAATAAATCGCCGGGCGCGCTGCGAGTTGTTTTTTCAACTGTTCATCGGTCAGCTTCGCCGTGTAACCCGCGCGGTTTTGCAAGCCGTAAGGCCATTGATCGTAGGTCGTGCAATTGCGCGCATCGGTGAACGCGGCAAAAATGTCGCCCGTCGGATTCGGGCGCGCGGCGTCGAGATAGGCATAGCTCGAAGGGTTCGCCACGATGTAATGCAACGTCACACCCAGGGTATCGTGAACCTGATTCGCCATCTGATAGCGCGTGACATATTGCCCGCCCGCCGAATGCCCCGCCACCAC
>JANNUY010000292.1:0-3439 GCA_031414155.1 Acidobacteriota bacterium | reverse complement strand
GGCTTGGCGTCTTCGGCAGGCGGAGCCTCGCCGTTATTCGTCCCAGCCACGCGCATCGGGTAATCCTTCGGCGGAGCGTCTTCGTCCACTTCAGGTTTCTCAATCGTCAGATCATTGCGCGCCGGTTCTTTCTGCGCGACTTCGGTTTTTAGCGGACGCGGTTCGAGCGAAGCGGCTTTGATCATTTGCGGTTTGCCGCGCTCATCGAGAACTTCGACCCAATAGCTGCCGCGCTGGCTGACCACGGCATTCAAATCATACGTGCCTTCTTCGGTCGGCTTGAGCATGAACTGCCACGGCTGAGGGCTGTCGCTGCCGCTGTCTTTCAACGTCAACCGCACCGTACCGCGAAACAGATTGCGTCCGTGGCGATTGCGCACGTAAAGCAATAGCCGATCATCTTTCTTGTCAATGCGGGTTTCGATCAGCGCGTCCGAAAATTCCGCCAGATCATCCAGACTCACGTCATCGGCGTAAACCCGCGCCGCTGCTTTAACAGGTCGAACGGCAGGCAATGGCGGCGCATTGTTAGCCGCCACAGATTGAGCCACAGGCTTCGCTCCTCGCGCAGGCAACGCATGCCCCGAAGCGCCGTCAACCGTTAATCCCCCTATTAGGCCCATTGGCGGAGCCATCACAGCCACAACCTCAGACGATTGCGCAGCCGATTGCACGACGTATTGCCGCACGACGCCTTCGCTAACCAGTTTGGTCGCGTAACTCGTCGCCTGTTGGTCGTTGGCAAAGCGTCCGCCCACGCGCACGCGATAGCCCGTATCGGCTTTTACTACCGCTGCGTCAACGCCGCGTCCGCGCAGGTTAGTGACCGCCATCTCGGATTCGTTTTGCGAAGCGAACGAGGCGACCTGCACGACGAAGCCCTGCGAACGGGCTACGCTACCCAACACAAAAATAAAGAGTGCTAAAAGAAAAGGTCGTACCTTGACCATCTGTACTTCTCCCTTGACGGTATAGGCACGCGCTAGCCGCAAAGCCAAAAAGGAATACGCATGAGGGGCAATCCATGCGGTCGGGCAGCCAGTCGGTAAACGCGCGAATGCAAAAGCTGGTTATGGGATTACTGACTATCGCGGGGCAGGCAATAGCGGTTTCAAATTCGGGGGTCGGCCATTCAAATCACCAGCACCGGTACGTGAAGAAGCCAGACCGAAACGAACAAATGAGAAAGCGTGGCTCAGGGGTTGTGAGCCAGCAAAGAGAAAGAGTCCGAAAAAAACAGCAGGCACGGGGTGGACTCAACTAGGGCGTGTGTGTGATCGAACCGTTTCAAGTCAGGGTCGGGATGGCACGTCCGATCACGCGGCGCATCATAATCAAATGACGTTCAGATGCCAAACTCAAAATCAAATGACGTTCAGATGCCAAACTCAAAATTATTTACTCAAATTGGAAAAATGAAGCGGCTAAGCGAGAATGCAAATGGCTATGAATTGACATAAGCCGACGGAAAGCAAGGTATGCAATGGCAACGCAACAGACTAAAGCGGTGCAACACAAGCCGATTCTCAACGTCTATTTCTATCGCACCGAAGCTGGCAATGAACCGGTTCGTGAGTGGCTCAAGAGCCTTGAGCAAGAGGAGCGGAAGCAAATCGGCACTGACATCAAAACCGCGCAGTTCGGTTGGCTTGCCGCTCATTCGCAAGCTGGAAAAAAATCTTTGGGAAGTGCGCTCAAATTTGCCTGATGGCATCGCGCGCGTGATTTTTACGGTACGCGGATCGTATCTGGCGTTGTTGCATGGCTTCATCAAAAAATCGCAGAAAACGCCGACCACGGAACTCGCTACTGCCAGAAAACGACTGAGCAAACTGGTTATGGAGGAAGAATGAAGAACAAACATCTTGGCAGCGACTTTGACGACTTTTTGCGCGCAGAAGGCTTGCTCGAAGAAACCACCGCCATCGCACTCAAACGTGTCCTAGCCTTTCAAATCAAAGAAGAAATGAAACGCTGCAAGCTCACCAAAACGGCGATGACCAGTCGCATGCAAACTGACCGCGCGGTGTTAGAAGGCTTGCTTGACCCTCTTAACGCTTCGGTCACGTTGTACACGTTGGAGCGCGCCGCTTCTGCGCTGGGCAAAAAACTCAAGATCGAGTTGGCCTAACAGCGCAGAATCGCCAATCTCTATGAATACACGCAAGCCTGCTTCAATAGGCACAACCTTTCAAACATCACTGCGATAGAGCCGTCAACACAAACTCGCAAGCAGCGACGGCAATTTGATGAACTGATTCACCTCAATGACCATGCACAATCCCTTCACCATCGGCAGCATGATTCAAAACCCGGCGGAGTTTGTCGGGCGCACGGCGGAGTTGCAGTTCCTGCTGACGCGGCTGCGGTCGCTGCAAAGCTGCTCGGTCGTAGGCGAGCGGCGCATCGGCAAGTCTTCGTTGCTCTATCACCTGCACCAGACGGGCGCGGCTCGGTTGAGTGAAGAGCTGGGCGAAGCGGGCTTCCGGTTTGTTTACGTCGAACTGGCCGATGCCGCAGCGCAAACCGTCGTGGATTTTTTGCGCACCGTACTCGACGCGGTGCAATGCCCTACTGATGCGATCAAGGACGACAACAAGCCGAGCCGCAACCTGACGGCTTTCGATCAGGCGATCAAGGCGCGGGCCGAAGCGGGCGAGCGCCTCGTGCTGTGTCTGGATGAATTCGAAGCCCTGTTTGAGAATCCGGCGGAATTCAACAATGCGTTTTTCAATCACCTGCGCACGATGGTCAATCATCGGCGGCTGGCGCTGGTGACGGCTTCGCGGCAGCCTCTCGAAATTTATTCGCTGGAAAAGCGGCTGTCCTCGCCGTTTTTCAACCTCCTCAGCATCACCGCGCTCGGCGATTTCACCGAAGCAGAAGCCTTGCAGTTTCTGGCGCTCCATCACTCGCACGTTAATTTTACGGAAGACGAACTCCGGTTTATCAATTCGTGGCTCGACCCGCATCCGCTCAAGCTGCAAATCCTCTGCGATTACGTTCTGCGAAACCGCGAGTTGCAATGGCGTGAGCAAGTGTTGATGGAAGAGGTTGAGAAAGTATGTCGCCAATATCTTGGCGAGAAGGGCGCGAAGAAAAAGATGTATCAATTCAAAAGCAAGCTTACGCTAGATACTCTCACCAAAATGCTGGCAAACCTAAAAACTGGCAGGGATTTGTTCACTGGGAAGTAAGCGATGTTGAATTACCTCCGCGAACCGCTGCACTGGCTTTATCTAACTTTTTGTAAACCGTTTACTCTACAAGCGGAAGCAGAAAGGCTGACGCGAAAGCAGTCATCCTTGATTTTTTTCAAGTGTGCGTGAATTAGGTAGTTGTTGATTTCCTCTATTTCTTCTTTGTCTATATAATCTGCCCTTGTTGTGTCTATCATCACTATAGCTTTTTCCGGCACAGTCTCTAATTTAGCTTCCTG
>JANNUY010000291.1:0-3789 GCA_031414155.1 Acidobacteriota bacterium | reverse complement strand
CTTGCTTGGAGCGCGCGACGGCTTCGCGCGGAGTGTGGTTGCTTTTGACAACTAGCACGACACCGTCAACTTGCGGCGAGACGATAAGGGCGTCGGTGACGTGAATCACCGGCGGCGAATCAATCACGATGTGATCGTAAGTGTCCTGCAATTGCGCCAGCAAAATCCTCAATTTCACTGAACTCAGCAACTCGGAAGGATTCGGCGGAACCGGCCCCGCCGGAATGACGTGCAAGTTTTCGATTTCGGTTTCGGTCTGGATGATCTCTTCTAACGTGACGTCGCGCGAGAGATAAGTCGAAAGGCCTACGTCATTTTTGGTATTGAGAATGCGATGACAGCGCGGACGCCGCATGTCGGCATCGAGTATCACAACCTTGGCTCCGGTTTGCGCCAGTGAAATCGCAGTGTTGGCGACGATGGTGGTTTTGCCTTCGGCGGGATGCGAACTGGTGATGAGCATCGTGCGCGGCGCGTGTTCGGCGGACGAAAGCAACAGCGAAGTGCGCAAAGCGCGATAGGATTCGGCATAGGTCGAAAGCGAATCGTGTCCGCTGACGAGCTCGCTGGTGTTGTCGTTTTTGCTCAAGGCGAGCGCGGTGGACTTGCGGCGACCGTAACCGTAACCCAACGAACGGCGTTTGCCGATGGCTTGCAACGAAGGCACTGCGCCAAGCGGCGGCAAGTGGATGAAACGGTCTACGTCTTCCGCCGAATTGATCGTGTTATTGAGATATTCGAGAAAGAACGCGAGGCCGATGCCCATTGCCAAGCCGATCAAAATGCTTAAGCCGATGTTCAGCAACTTGTTGGGCTTGACCGGCGCGATGGGCACTTCGGCGTTTTGGATGATGCGAATGTTAGAAGGATGAAACTCGCTTTCGACCCCAGCCTGCCGCGAACGTTGCAACAGGTCTTCATAAATTTTGCGGTCAATGTCGAGCTTTTGCTTGAGCATATTCAACTCGACCGATTCGCGGTTTTGCTGAATGGCTTGGCCTTTAGAGCGCGAGAGCGACGCGACTAGGTCGGCCTCTTTGCGGCGCGCGACTTCGTATTGCGTCTCAATGTTCTTGATGACTTTCTGCTTGGCTTCGACGAGTTGTTTCTTGAGTTCTTTGACTTGGTCTTTGACTTGTTTCACCGCCGGATAAGTCGCTTGGTATTTAGCCGAAAGGTTGGCGAGTTCCTGTTCCTGCTTGCTCAACTCTTTGCTCAGGTTTTGCACCTGCGTGTCGGCCAGCACTTGCGGCAAATCGTCAGGCACAACCTGACGGCTGCGTTCATAAATAGCCTCAGCTTCACGGCGCTGGTTTTCGACTTCGACGAGTTGGCGGTTTTGTTGCGAAGCGCGATCAAGCTGGATGTTGCCCTTGTCTTCGTCGAGCGAAATGATGCGATGCTCGGTCATGAACTGGCTGTATTCCTCTTCTGAATTGACGAGTTCCTTTTTAGACTCGGTGAGTTTCAAGTTGAGAAATTCTTTCGCGCCTTCTACGCCTTGCGTGCGGCCTTCCAACGACCACGAAATGTATTCGCGCGCCATCGAATTGGCGACTTCAGCGGCGAGGGCCGGATTGTAAGCGTCGAACGACAACGATACGACGCGGCTCATGCGGCCAGAGGCTACGTCGTAACGGCTCTGAAAGCGGTTGACGAGTTGTACTTCCTTTTCGTTTTCGCCGAGCGGCGTTTTGGCGCGAATCTGAAATTCGTCGTTATTCGATAAGCGCAGCTTTTGAATTACGCGCCGTGCGAGGTCGCGGCTTTGCAAAATTTCGACCTGCGTTTGCAGGTAAAGCGGATTGAAGACGTTGGCCGTTTCGACTTCCATAATGCGCTGGCCGCTGACGACGCGCTCTGTCTCTTTGCCGATTTCTACTTTGGTCGTAGCCCGATAAACCGGACGCGTCAAATAAGTCGCCGCCGTCACAATCGAAACCACCATTAGCAACGTAGATAAGATCGCCCACTTGTGCCGCTTGATAACGCGCCAATATTCGCGCAACGAATTCTTTTCGACTTCGAGCGCGGGATAGCGCGCATACGCCGCTGGATAGCCCGCCGGGTAACCGCCTTGATACTGAGTTGGCTGCTGCGCGCCATTGCGCGTAACCATGCTCGTACTTGTAGAAGGTGGCGGCGTCAGCGCGTTTCGATTGTCGTCGTGATAATTCATTCGAGGGATGACTACTTGAGTTACCGCAAAATGCCCCAGCCCAACGCGCTGGAAATGCCGCCCGTGAAAGCCTGTATCAAAGATTTCACCTGTTTCGTGCCAGTCGCTTCCAGCACGAGTACGACATCAAAAGGTTGTAAGACCACGTCTTTGCGCGTGTCTTTTTCAATCGCCTCAAGGTTAATAACTTGTTCAGTAGTTCGACCTTCCTGCCCGCGCACCAGTTTGAGTTCGCGGCGTTTGGAATCGGGCATCAAGCCGCCCGCGAGTGCCAGCGCCTGGGTCAAGGTGAGGCGTTCTTTCATCGAAAACGAACCGGGCTTGCTCACATTGCCCGTGACATAAATCAATCCGGCTTCGGGTACGTTGATGATGTCGCCGTCGCGGATGACGCGATTGAGTTCAGGCTGGCGCATCAAGGCTTTCAGGTCAATGGTTTCGATGGGCGTTTCAATGGCGCTGGCATCCTGTTTGCCGCTGCGCGTGTGTACGAGAAAGACGACTTCGCTGGCTTTGTCGTTCAGGCCACCCGCCATGGCGATCAAATCATAAAGCCGCACTTCGCGCGTCAGGGCGATGCGTTTGGGTTCGCGCACGGCTCCGGCAATCGCGGCAGATTGTGCGTTGTATTCTTCGATAAACACCGTGGCTTGTGGCGCTTTGAGAATGGCGAGAAATTCCTGATTGAGCAACGCGATGGCTTGCGTCTCGGTCAGTCCGCCCAAGTGCAAATCACGTTCGATGTAAGGCAAACGAATCGTGCCTTGTTCAGTAACTTTGACTTTGCGTTTGAGGTCGGGTTCGCCCGCAACTTCGATCAGCAGCACGTCGGCAGGCCCAATGCGATAGTCGTTGCCTGACGCCACAGTGCGCGCGCGATCAGAAGGCTTGTCTTGCTGTTTCTCCGATTCTTGGGCCGTCACCGACGAGAGCCCAACGCAACCCAGACACGCTAAACCCAGACACGCTAAACAATGCTTCAGCCAATGATTCATAGCTGTCCCCTTCATCACGTTAATAACCAGTTGTGCGACCAGTGTGTACGAGTGTTGCGGGCGAGACGTTACGGGGGCAGGGCGAAAGGTCATTCAAAAGGCGCTATAACGCGATGCGCCGGATACGCTCGCAAAATGGAACGCTCCGGCGCATCGGAAAAATCAAACATTTTAGAGTAGAGGCTTTTAGAAACCGGGGCGGAATCCGCTGACAACAATGGTGCCGGGATTTACGTCATCGGCTTGCGCCGCTGCGATAATGCCCGCTATCGCGCCGCCAATACCCGCGATAATCAACGCCGCCAATGCCGCAGGCGAAAGGCCTTCGTATTTGGTCGCTGCCAGCAAACGCGCACATTTCGGAGCGCCCGCTTGTCCGACCGAAGCCTGTTGGCCTTCGGCAATGAGTTCGGTTTTGCTCGGCGCGACAATTTTCGCATCGCTTTTCATCGCCGCAACACGCGTATTGCCGCAGGTCACGTCAACGGTCATCGTGCAAGCCGCTTCACCGCTATTCACCGCTGTGCCTTCTGCCGTAGCGACAGCGACTGCGACGCCCGCAGGCGCGCTGATTGTCGTGCTGCCAGCGGTCAGATTGCCGCCGACGTTGGTTTC
>JANNUY010000290.1:0-2172 GCA_031414155.1 Acidobacteriota bacterium | reverse complement strand
ACTCGGCATTGCGTAAATTGATTGCCACAGACGCCCTAACAATCGCGGCAGCGTGTCCGTAGCCCGACCGTTAGCGAGGGCTACATTCACGACGCGCTTATTCATTCGCCATAGCCCGATCACTTACCCACTTTTCAAATTCGTCGCCATCCTGCTCATACAACACATATTCGACGGCCTGGGCAATTTCATCTTCCGACCAAAGCCAGCGAGTGCTGCCATGCCGCGACCATGGATCAACCTCAATCGCTATCAACTCACGCTCACGCAGCTTGCGCGTCGCGTAAGACTTGAATGATTTCATGATGTACTCAGGCTTGCCTGACCCACTCACAACTGTATGCACGTGGTTGGTGCGCGGATTGACCGCGTGCAGGTAATAACCGCGCACCGCACAAACCTCATTGATCGCATCCTCTACCGTCTGGCGCTGTTCCGGGTTGAATATCACGGGCGGATATTTGAGCAACTCAGTCTCGCATGTTACCAGACCCTGACTCGGCTTGATCTTGGGCGTGCCAAACCGATTGTGAAAGCCGCGATCCATCGAGCCGCGCTCATCACCGTGTAGCCACGTGCCATACGTGCGAAACGTGATGAGATAACCCAAGGGCGAAGTGCGCGCTTGAAACTCAATGTAATCACGCTTGTTCATACGCCCCTCCGGTTGAAATAGCGAAATGGCAATATAGCCCTCGCTAACGGTCGGGCTACGGACACGCTGCCGCGCTCACCAATGCGTCTGTAACAATCAAATAGCGCATCGTCACTGTAGCCCTCGCTAACGTCGGGCTACGGACACGCTGTTGCGCTCACCAATGCGTCCGTAACAATCAAATAGCGCAATGGCAATGTAGCCCTCGCTAATGGTCGGTCTACGGACACGCTTCGCGTCGCTAACGTTTGCGCTTGCGCAAGAACGCCAACAAGCCAATTAACGGCAAGCCGTAAGGCCATACGCCAATTTCGGATTTGTTCACCATCGCCTTGTCATTCGCCGCGCCACGCGGAGCGCCATATCGCGTGCGAATGTCTTTATTGTTTTTGAGATTGCGATCATTGATTTCGGGCACCGTCCACAGCGTGCCCGTAGCCTTGTTCATAAACAGCCGCATCATTTCATCGAAATTAAACGGACGCGCGCCGCGTCGCCCGAACACAGCCAACTGATTGCCGCTTTCGTCAATCGCGCGGTCACGGTCGAGGCCTTCTGAAACGGCGAGGGCTTCGCCCACCGTATGCGCGTGCGCAATCAGGTGCGGCGTAGGTCGCGGACTAAATCCGTAATGCCCCGGCGTAGTTTCGGGCGAAGTCAGTTGTACGATTTGCAAGCCGTTCAAGCCGTCAGCGATGTAAGCGAACAAGCTCACATAAGTCATTCCGACTTTCACGTCGTGCGCGTCTTTGATCTCGCCTTCAGCGTTATAAGTTTGATCAAGGCGCGGATGTTCGGGCTGTTCGATGTCAATGATCGCCAAGCCCTGTTTGCCTGCCGCTACGTAAGCATAAGTGCGTACGAGATAAATGCTGCGCGCTTCGGCGAGCTTGACGACGGCTTCGGGCAAGTGCTTGGCTTTCGTCGGGTCGGTAATGTCAACGACGCGGACGCCTTCTTCGTCACAAACAAAAGCGTAACGGAATTGCACCTGCACGGCTTTCGCGCCTTTCAGCGGAATCGTAGCCACCATCACAGGTTTCAGCGGATCGGCAATGTTGACGATGACGAGGCCGCGTTCGCAGGTGATGTAAGCGTGCGTACCCGCGATGACGATTTTGTTCGCGCCTTTAAGCAAGCCGTTCGGATTCCACGCCAGCGCGCGTTTGATGAAGTTGTTGTTCGGGTCGCCGTCGAGCAACGTAGCTACGCCCGGCCCGTGGTCTTTGTCGTCGAGATCGTTGCCCATAACGATCAAGCCTTCTTCGCGGTCAGTGCCGTAAAGATAAGCGTAAAGTGGATGAATCATCTGCCCGTCGTCACGGTTCGCGCCTTCCTGATTTTCGGGACGGTATTGTCGCCGCATCGGAATCTTCGTCACTGCGGCAGCGGTCGCCGTCGGATCAACCGCCATCGTCGAAGGCGAAGCAATCGAAGTCGCGTATTTCGATTTCACATAAAACTTTTGTCCGAGCGGCGAAAACGGCGCAGTCGTCATGCGTTCAGAGAAACCCTTT
>JANNUY010000289.1:0-11728 GCA_031414155.1 Acidobacteriota bacterium | reverse complement strand
GGCATCTTCAGCAATCGCTGGGACGGTTCAGGGATGTGTTATTGCCAGCACTGTCAGACGAATTTCAAAAGAGCCACCGGCCTCGATTTGCCACGCACCGACAATCCACAAGACGAAGCGCGGCGGCAATACATCGTGTGGCGGCAGCAGCGGCTGTTCGAGCTTTGGCGCTTGTGGGACGGCGAAATTAAAAAGATCAATCCGAATGCCAGCTACATCGCTAACGCAGGCGGCGGAGCGTTGAGCGATCTGGATATGAAAACTATCGGCGAGCTCGCGCATACGTTGTTTGCCAACCGGCAGGCGCGGCGCGGACTGATGCCGCCGTGGATGAACGGCAAAAACGGCAAGGAATATGGCGCGACGATGGGGCGCAAAGCCATCGGCGGTATTTTTAGCGTAGGCATCGAAGAACCTTACCGCTGGAAAGACTCGGTGCAGAACGCCGAAGAAATAAAACTCTGGGTCGTAGACGGCATCGCGCATAACCTGCGCCCGTGGTTCACGAAATTCAACGGCAAGGTGATTGATAAACGCTGGCTCAAGGTCGTCCAAGATTTATACGGCTGGCATTATCGCAACGAAAAATATCTGCGCAATGAAAAGTCGCTCGCTCGCGTGGCGATGGTTTATTCGCAACAAACGGCAACGTTTTATGGCGGCGAACAGGCGCGCGCCAAAGTCGAAGACCACGCGCTCGGTTTTTATCAAGCGTTAGTCGAGGCGTGCGTGCCGTTTGATATGGTGCATGACTTGTTGCTCGACGCCGAACATCTCAAACCCTATCGCACGCTGATTCTGCCAAACATCGCGGCGTTGTCTGACAAGCAATGCGCGCAACTCAAAGCCTTTGTCGAAGCGGGCGGCAACTTGATCGCTACGCATGAGAGTTCGCTCTATGACGAATGGGGCAAGCGGCGGAAGGATTTCGGCTTGGCGGAATTGTTCGGCGCGTCGTTCGATGGCCGCGTAGAGCAAAACGTTCGCAACTCTTATCTCAACGTAGATAAAGACCCGAAGACGGGACAATTTCATCCGTTGGTCAAAGGTTTGGAAGACGCGACGCGCATCATCAATGGTGCGAATTGGTTACATGTCAACGCTCACGAAAAAATTTATTCACCGCTGACGCTCGTGCCTTCTTATCCCGATTTGCCGATGGAACAAGTCTGGGCGCGAGTGCCGCGCACCGATACGCCTGCGGTTTTTGCGCGTCAGGTAGGTAAAGGGCGCATCGTGTATTTCCCCTTTGACCTTGATCGCACGTTCTGGGAAGTGTTGGCCGCCGACCATCTCAAACTTTCGCAAAACGCCGTCGCGTGGGTGCATCAGGAAGAACAACCGCTCACCGTCAAAGGTCGCGGCGTGCTGGATGTTTCGCTGTGGATGCAGAAAAGCTCGGTCGCCGCGCATCTCGTGAACTTGACCAACCCGATGATGATGAAAGGGCCGATCCGCGAAATCATTCCGGTGTCGGCGCAACAGGTGCGCATTCGTGTGCCTGACGGGCGTCGCGTGAGCAAAGCGCATTTATTGGTCAGCGGCAATACGCCGGTCTGGCGGCAAACGGGCAATGTGATGAGCGTGACGGTTCCGTCAATTGATTTGCACGAGGTGGTCGCGCTCGATCTTGTGAGTTGATTGAAGCGTGTGCAAATAGATGTTCTTTGAAATCAGATAGATAACGACAGGGTAACAACCACAACAGTGGTTGCACAGTTGAGAGTATGACTATCAATCAAACTCCTGCTGACCCCGACGCGCTCCTGAGCTTAGTCGAGCGCGTAAAAGAAAACTACCAAACGCCGCCGCTTGCGCCGCCCAAACGCGGGAAGCCACGTGACTTCTCAGTACTTTCTTTTTTGTCGCTCGCGGCGGTCGCTGTTACTTTGCGTACTTTTCGCGACAGCGAGTTGCGCAAGCTGCTGGAGAAAGACGCGGGTTTGCGCAAGGCGATAGGATTCAAAAGCGTACCCCATCGCACGACGATTGGGCGACGGTTGACCGGCTTGGTCACAGAAGCAGAAAACCAAATCGCGCCGCTCGGCCAAGTGATCGTCGAGGAAGTTAAACCTGCCGCCGATCAATCAGAGACCTCACGCGCGACGAAGCGGTGACGTTGCTCATCCCGCGCCACAGCCTGCATCTGGTCGGCAAAGTCTTCGCGCCCAAAAACGACATTCTGTTCAGTCGTGACGAGCACCGCCTGTTCTGGCGGCAAGGCGGGCGGCTGCTTCGTCTATACAACCCGGAGGTCAACTCGAAGGGCAATACCCGGATTGCGAAGCGTTGCTGACGCAAGAATTCACCAACACCCTGACCGTAGAAAGCCACATCCTCCGCGTCGTGGTTCAACAAATGTCGGTGCTGGGCAGCGACAGCAACGGAGGCGACTTCGGCCACATCAAGTTTCACTTCACGCCCAATGGTGAAGCGGGCTACGAAATGCAATGCCGCGACCCGCAAGGCAGCGAAGGCCGCGAACAATTCGAGCCGCTCAACGCTGCGGCCCAACAATCTGTGACGATCAGTTTTAACGGACGCTTCCTGGCCGAGTTCGCCAAGACGATGCCCGATGCGCCGGTGACGATTGGCTACAACGATGACCGCAATAGCGTGGTGTTGTGGTTGACGGTGGAGGATGGCTATGAGGTGCGTTACATCGTGATGCCGGCATTGATTGAAGTCCGCTTGATGACTGATACGACGAACGCTGTGGGGTCATAAAGGCGAGTGAAAAGCACAGGAGGTGAAAAGAAAAAAAGGGGCAGTGAAACCCAATCACTGTCCCTTTTCACTTTTGGAAAGTTCACGTTTGAGCCAGAGGCGCGCCCTGTTCCATTGGACAAAAATTATGGCTTGATAGACGGTCATAGCTCGCCAGAGTCGAATGCCGGATGGCGAGGTTCCGCGCCCGGCTTTCCGTATTCCAATCGCCAAGCCTCAATTTGCCCTAACAACTTGAACGCGGACTGCCTTCGCTTGTCGTCTTGTAAAGACATTTCGAACAATTTCCTCCTCATTTCATTGGAATTGCGAAACATGAGTGTATAGCTATTTCCTGTATGGGGATGCCGCTCAAGGAAAATTGTTTCTAGTGCCTGCTGTAGATCAAAAGGGATAGGCGACTTGGCAGCGTCATCTATGAGCTTCAGCCCTGCCAAGATCGCATCAGTAGTGCCTAATTGGGCGATCACCTTCGCCAGCAACTCGCGTTTAGAGCGCGATGACTGCGACTCACATAGATCATAGATACGCTGTAAAATTGCAGGCTGCGTAAACGCAAGGCCAGCAATATGGGTAGCCAATTGTCGCCCGTGCATTGAATCGGCATCCACTTCAAAACCCGCACCCTCAGTGTCAGGCTCAATGAAACTCAGCAACAGTTGCGTGGCTTCCTGGTTATCAAACGCCGCAACGGCATTGAGCCACTCTTCTCGTAAACGAGGCTGATCATCCCTACACAATAACGCAAGCTCTCGCAGCAATGTCAGTGCCTCGCTGCATCGGCTGCTTCCAAGTGCAGAAACGATTTCGTCGAGTTTATAGGTTGGGAATTTTGTTTCAGAAAGTGCCTGACGCAACCGGTTAATACCGGCTGAAGGGTCATCAAGAAATGGCAGCAAGCAGAGACATCTTTCTAGCAACCACACGCTTTGATCGTTGTAGAATCCTTGCGCAAGTAATCGCTCCATCACCGAATTCAACACCGTTAGCGTTGCATCTGTTGGCAGGGTAGCTCCGCCGAGGAGCAAATTTTCTATTGCTTCGACGCCTCTCCACGGGTTCGACGCACAAGGAACAGTTACAACCTCCAGAACCAATCCGGTTGAACCATGACTGTCGAGAGCGGCGAGGTGTGCAGCCAACTCTTTCAACCTGTGGTTAAAGGAGCTGGTTCCTTGCGTGTTTGTTGTGCGTTCTTCAAGCAGCATTGTGATTCGCAGTTTGATGGCGTCTGTGTATCGTTGACGGCGTTCTTCATCAAACTGGCGTGGCGAGCGTCCAGCGCGAGCTTCCCAGATAGAATGGTAATTCTTTGTAATACTGAAACGATTCCTTGTGTCTTGAACAGTTGCCAAGCGCACCAGCGCCGCCGCTGATTCTGATTCATATTCAGTCTCATTCAACAGTTCGATCAGAATCGTCACTGCATTCTCGGCATCCAGCATGGCTACGGCTCGAACGTACCAGTTATCCCATCTCCCGGCGCACCCCATCGCCAGTTCGCTCCGTTCGCCACGAGCGCGTGCTGCCAACCCGCTTTTTATTCTTTGAATGTCAGCTTGAATAAGTCGTCGCAGATCAAGCATGTCTTCAGGCTCGCCAACCGTGGCCAATGCCGTCGCCAATCGCGCTTTGATTTCACCGCGCGGATCATCGTCCTTTAATACAAACTGCACGCAACCCTTCAGGTAGGCACGTAGGCTTTGGCGTAACTCGACCTGCAATTGATTTCGCAGGTCAGCATCACCTTCAAATCCACCGAAAATTTCGATCACTGCGGCAAGTTCGGTGACATCTGGCTTTCTCGCAAAGCAGTTTGACAAGCCAGCGACAGCAAAGTTCGGAGGAAAAGATCGGATCAGTTTAGTTAGTTGTCTAGCAATTTCCTGCTTGGTGTTGTCCGGCGGGCTTGTCATATCAAGCTCACGGCGGACGTCGCACAATTTCGCAAACACGGTTTCAACAAGAGAAAAATCGCCAGTAGCAGCAAGTATCGAGGCAAGGTCTGAGAGCCGGTAATGTCCAAGTTCTTCAAGCTCCACGTTGTTCAACAACTTCGCTTTCAACTCTTCCGAAATGCTGTTCACAAAACTGAGCCAACTTTCCCATCTCAGCAAGCCGTCCGTGATTTGCGTTGCCACCCAATTACTGACCCATTCCGGTTCGATAGCTTGTATGAGCTTGAGTGCGGGCTTTATCACAGGCTCGGCCAAATGACTGATGTTGGTTGATTGCAGACCCATCAACTCCTGTTTCAGTTCTTTGGCAGTTTCCATGTCGCCTAGTTCAGCCAAGCACAACAAGACTCGGATGCGACTCATCGGCTCTACCGTTTCACTCAGTAGCTTTTGGTAGACACCGCGCGCGCGCTCCTTCAACGATGCAGGAATACTTTCAACATACAGTTCTTGAATTGCCTCCGCGAAATCCGCATCTCCCAAGGCTTCCAACAATCGGCCTAGCTCTTGGTCAGCGCCGTACCAGCTCAACGAATGAAGTGCTGTCAGTCTGACACTTGGGCTTGGGTCACTCAGTGCAAAATCCGTGACTGCTTCAAGCGGCATCCAGCGATTGATGGCAAGTTCGTGGATGAAATCGCTACGCGCTTCTTCTTTCCAACCTTGCACAACATCCCGCCACTTCGCGCCAAGACTGGACAAGTAAAACGCAGCGCCAGTTCGATAGGCTCCAAGTCGAACTTGCTGATCGTTGTTGGTTAAGAGCGGAAGTATGATGTCGCTGAAATCTTCAGCACCAGTTTCAAACATTCCAGCCAGTGCGCATTGCCGGTGGTTTTCGTCATCCACTTCATACCAAGCGCGTAATCGCTTGCCTACGGCGACACGCGCTTGTTTCCAAACTATTTCCCCACACAAGCGTGCAAGTGTTGCGGCAAAGATGGGATCAACACTCAAGGCCATCTCGATTAACAGGTTGCCCGCCTTGGCTGCATCGCTCTCAGCCGTGGCGCTCGCCGCTCCGATTGCTTCAACAACCATACGAAGTGGTTCGTCCCACGACCTTTCGTTGACATACAGCTTGGTAAATCCGTGAATCTGATTTTGGTCGCTGCTCTGCGCTATCTCCACAAGCTCACGCAAAAGTGGCCCGGCGGCGTAAAACTCTTGAAACTGTTGATGGATAAATTTGAACGCTTCTGACGATCCCAGTCTCTCCAGGATGTGATGGGCACATAGTATATTCAGAATGTCGTCCGAGTCTGGCGAGGGTTGGATTTGCAATTCTCGACTTACGAAACTAAAGGCATTGCAAGCAGCTTGTCTCGAAACTCCGGTCGCGCCTTGCATTGTCATTTGGGTTGCCAGCCCTGCCAGATACTCTGAGGTGCGCCCTCTCAGTGGAGGTCTTTGTAAGTGGTTGATGTGTTCCTCAGATTGCTCCAACAAATTTATCACCTCACCTAACACGCCCATTTTTGTCTGTGGTATCGAACGACCTGATTCGAAAATCGTTGCCACTTCTGCGAGGAAAAGAAAGGTTCGCGTCAGATCATCGAGGACGCGGTCATTGTCGAGCTTTGAAACAAGCTCATCTGCCTGACTTCCCAACCTCTTTTGCAGGTAATCGCGGCGCTGCGTTCTGGTAAGTGGAGTAAGACTGACGCGCAAAGCACCCGGCAATGGCGGGCTTAGGTGATGGCTTCGAGTCGCTACAATAATTCCTGCTGCGGGAAAGTGTCGTTCGAGCTTACGCAATGCAATTTCTGCTTTCTGAGAATTGCTCGCTGTAACCTCGTTCCATCCGTTCAAGAGGAAGGAGAAATGTACAGCTTTGGAAAGTTGAGCCAGATCCGACGCATTGACGTTTCGAGAGCGGAATTCAAGTAGCTCCGCAATGAAATCAAGAATGTCATGGCCTGATTCTGCCCATTCCTGCAAATCAATGAGAAACGACAACCGCTCTGAACTCTGCGACAAATTGGCAAGCTGGATAAGCGTGGTTGTCTTACCTCGCCCGGCAGGAGCTTCAAGCACTACGCGGCGGCATTCAGTTAGCAATGTCTGAATGTCTTCTAAAGCCAGCGTTTCATCAGGCCGACTTTCTTCAAGCGCGGGTTTGGTGAAACGCAACGCCATCAATGGCTTTCCTGCTATGCGAGGGTGTTTAAGCCAGTTGCCTGCCAGTTCGGAAGTCGCCATTAACACGCGGCTGCCGAGTTCTTCTGTGACCGCTTCAATCGGCACTGAGATTCCAAGCTGAGTTCGACAAAGAGAAACATTCTTGGGGTCCATCAGCGACGTAAGAATTTCTTCTCTTGGCATAACGATGAGTTCAAATTGAAACTCACCCCAAATCTCTTTTGCCCAGGCCTGCGCCGTTTGGTTGGTAACTTTTTGAGGTGTGGCGAAGATGAAAATGTTTATGTCAGAAAAGTGTTCACTTGCGCGCCTTGCATCGCGTTGGATTTTACTGAGTGTAGGGGTTGTTGAACACGCAAGCCCTTTCCCAGCTTTATCAGCAGCAAGCGATGCAGGGGCGTAGGCGTCCAGCCCTAAATCATTGTGGCGTTCGCAAGCAATCAAGTCCGGCCACTTTTGCTTGGCAAGAATTACGGCAAGACCTTGAAACTTCATCCCTTCTTCATTCGAGATGATTTCGTCCAAAGCTCTCTCAATATCGGTTCTAACAAGTGTTTTGTTGACGCCTGCAATAATAGGATTGCTTTGTTGTCTGAAGGATTCTGTCATTTGCTTTCAACCTCTGAGGATGCAACCAGCGCCGCCTGATTTGAGATTGTGCTTGTCTGATTCTTTCCAAGCTCATGACTTGCGTAGCCGCTCATCAAAAAGAAATCGCTGTGGTGCGCTCACTGTAATTTTCGCAAAATCAGAGTGGGCGGGATTGAGCAAATAGTTGTTTTCCAACGGTACGATTGACGTAGGAACTTCCAACACGGCCGAAGTATTGGCGCGCGCCCAATCGTCTCCGATTTGTTGCGTCGCAACGGAAGGCGGCGAAGCGTGCCAATCTTTCGGCAAGGCGCGAAACGAAGCTACGGGCATAATCAAGTCCGCTGGAATCTGCGCCGCGACGTAAGAATAAGCCGACAGCAATTCGTCGTTATCCAGATGAACGAGCATTTCGAGCGCCGCCAGCGACAGATTGCCCGCCGTATAAATCAGCCGCGTGCCGCGCGAATTCCAACGCCCGCCGAAACGATATGCGCCTTCTCCGTCAAAGGCGGTGGCGGCGTATTTCGTCTTGCAAATGCGATAGGCCGTCAACATCAGCTAAAGACTCCGTGTTCGAGTCTGCCAATCAAATGCTCGACTTCGCGCGCGCCCGTTTCCGTCGCAGCCATTTCCAACGGAGACGAATTGCCCAGCGCGCGGTTGGGTTGCAAAAACCAGCGAAAGGCTTGCGGGCGATTTTGCTCAAAGAGTTCGATGGCTTGCACCAATAAACGCGAGAGCGTGACCAGCCGATCTGATTCCGCCGTAGAGAGTTTCTTTTCTTTCTTGCGCCGCGACAGTGTACGCGCGCTCATCCCCAACGAACCCGCCAACTGTTCCAGCGGCAAACCCGTTTCGCGTCGAACTCGTTCAAGCGCTGCGTAGGGCAGCCCGCGTTCAATCACCCGCACCAACTGCACCGGAGTCGTCACCTTGAGATTGAGCAAGGGGTTCCGCAAAGGATGCGTTCTAACTTCACTCATACCGTCTTCCTTTCTTGTCGTAATGAAAAATCATGCGTCCGGCAATTGCCTTATGGCCTGTCAGTTTACGCCAGATGGCGAAGGCTGCCAACCGATTGTTTCGCAGCTTTTTCAGTGCGTCCGCACGCCCACGCATAGATTTTAGCGGCTGATAAATCGTGCTTCTTGTGCCTGTCTGAGTTACAGGCGCGCAACTTCGATTAACCAAAGATCAAGGAGAAACACGATGATGACCGCATATAACAACCGTTCGAATCACAGCATTTTTGTACCGGTGGAAACCGCTTGGCCGAAAGATGGCCCCTGCTGGTTGGATGGCGCATATCGCCGGATTGGGCAAGCTCGCGCGGCTTGATTTTGAGCGGTGCGCCACGGCGGGCGAGATCATTTACGCCGTAGAGGGTGACGCCGCTCCCATTGCCATTTGCACCAACGCGCGGGGCTTGTTGTGAGCCAGCGAGGCTTCGAGTCCGGTCACGGCTTTGATCTGGCATTCGCGCAAATTCCGCGTCGGTAATTCAGGTAAGTCTTGATGCAAGCGGCGGCGCAGCGATTGGGGCTGCGCCAACCATTCGGCCAGCGTCTCAGGCCGGAAGAAATGAAAGACTTCACGCGAACGCGGCGCAGGGTCGCGTCCATCGGTGAAGCGCGTAATCTGTCCGGTGCTTTCAAACAGAAACGGCAGCGGCGTCGCTTTGACGCGCCACTTGAGCGCGCTCTGGGCATAACGCGCGGTCTGGTCTTCGGCAAAAGTGAGAATCGCGCCATCGGGCTTGGCTTCGATTACGCCCACGGGTTCGCGGTTGACGAACAGCACGTAATCAGCCGGGCCGGTGTCGGTCGGATATTCGCGCACGGCGACGCCTATGGCCGCACCTAAGTTGAGTTGTTTGAGGTCTTGCACCCGCCAGCCCGCTTGCGCGAGTTTCACGTCAATCTGCTGGCGGGCTTTGGTTTCTGGAGTCATCTGCCTGATGTTCTTGGGGACGAGTCGGCACAAAAAAAAGCACCTGAATCAGGTGCCTTTTTTGGTTGGTTCTAAAAAATCGGGACGGCGAGATTCGAACTCACGGCCTCCTGCACCCCAAGCAGGCGCGCTACCAGGCTGCGCCACGTCCCGTTTGTCTTTCAACGAGGTCAATCTAACACATTGGCGTTAAGAGTTGTCAATATGTCCTCTATTTGAAATTTGAGCCGTTGCAATCCATCACTTGTAACGGCACTTGTAACGGCACTTGTAACGGCACTTGTAACGGCACTTGTAACGGCACTTGTAACGGCACTTGTAACGGCACTTGTAGCGGCACGTGGAGCGGCACTGGTGGCACTGGTGACGGGGCCGGAAGCCGCACGAGACGAGGTTCGTGTGGCAGGAACAGGCTCAGGAGCCATCGCTTCGGCGATCATGCGACCGCCGTCGCCGTCTTCCATCAACGTCTCTGCCGTAGCGTTCGGCGGAACAATCTTCAGGCGTGGCGCATTCGTGCGGCCTTCGGTAATGAGTTTGCGTTTGGCTCCGGCGATGGTGAAGCCTTCGCCGTAAAGCAGGACTTTGATGCGCAGCGCCATCTCTACGTCTTTGCGGCGATAGGTGCGTTGACCCGCGCGGTTTTTCTGCGGCTGAAAAGAAGGGAACTCAGATTCCCAATAGCGCAAGACGTGCGCTTGTACGCCGACCAGATCGCAGACTTCGCCAATCTTGAAGAAGAGTTTATCGGGGATTTCCGACTCGGTGAGCGGAGCGGGTTGTGTGTTCATAAAGGCAACAGTTTCAGTGACGTTACGTCGGGCATTCAGGCCAGTATTCAGGTTTTGCTTTGAAGCGCGGCAATGGTACGGGCTTGGCTCTAACTGGTCAATACGGGTTGCAGCAACAACGCGCGTAAGCCTTTGACGAGTCGGCCAATGCCAGTGGCGACGGCTTCGGGTTGCAAGGCACCGTAAGAAACGCGCAGGTAAGTCGCATCGCTAACGCCGAACGCAGAGCCGGGAATGACGGCTACGTGATGCACGCGGATGAGCCGTTGTACTAATTCAAGCGACGACAAAGAAGTATTAAGCCGCAGGAAAAAATAAAACGCTCCGTCAGCGGGCGGCACTACGCAAAGGTCACTCAGTCCTGACAATTCGTGCATCACCGTTGCGCGCACCGTTGCGAGCGAAGCCAGTTTGTCACGACGGAAATCCGCGCCTGCTTGCATTGCTCCAACCGCGGCGAACTGCGAGGCGACCGGCGGGCAAATCAGAATCGTGTCTTGCACTTTGTTTACGGCTTCGTGCAAGTGCGCGGGAATCACCATCCAGCCGATGCGCCAACTGGCGAAGCCATATGCCTTTGAGAGCGAATAAAGCGAGATCGTATGCGCCGCGCTGCCCTCAATAGACGCCGCCGAAAAATGGCGCGCGGGTTCATAAACGAAATATTCATAGGCTTCGTCGCTGATGTGATAAAGGCCGTGTTCGCGGCACAGTGCATTGACGGCGCGCAACGCGGCTTCAGGATAAACCGCGCCCGTCGGATTGTTCGGTGAAACCGTCACGATGGCTTTGGTCTTTGGCGTAATCGCGGCTTTCATCGCATCGAGATCAAGTTGATAGTTCGCATCGGTCGGCACGCATACGGCGCGCGCGCCAATCATGGTCAGCGCCATTTCGTGATTGAAATAATAGGGCACGGGCAGGATCACTTCGTCGCCCGCGTCGCAAATCGCTAGCACGGCATTCATAAAAGCCATGTTGCCGCCCGCCGTCACGACGATGCGGTTGGCGTCCCCAATCGTATTGATCGTGAATCCGTTTTCGGTTTCGTGCTTGTGCGCAATGGTGGTGAGCAATTCAGGAATGCCGTGTACTGCCTGATATTTGTTCAACTCAGGTTGTTCGGCCAAGCGCGCGACTTGCGCAAAAGCGGCAGGCGGAGGCGGATAAGAGACTACGCCTTGCCCCAATGAAATCGTGCCGGGGTTTTGGCGGATGAGTTCGGCTACGACGGGAATGATGGGCGCTTGCACGGCGGCGACGCGAGTGGATTGGGTCAAATGATTCATGGCATCGCACTCTATTTTGGCCTAAGCCCGTAGGCAAGTCTGAAACGATGGTTTATCATCCGGCTTACTTTCTAACTGATGTTACGCGATCAGGAAATGCTATTTGAGTTTGAGGTTCTCTTTGCGCGGGTGGTGCGGCGGTTGTTAGCCGGGGGTGAACCCACCGGAGAGGCCGTCATTATGGACGTTGCGCTCCGGCTGGAGCGCGGGACAAGAACGGCTTTTGCGATTCATTGATAGTCCCGCACCCCATCCGGGGTGCGATAACTTTTCGCCG
>JANNUY010000288.1:0-1816 GCA_031414155.1 Acidobacteriota bacterium | reverse complement strand
GGGCAGCGCCCGTGCTGCCCTGTTTGGAATTCGTCGGAGTCGCAACTGCCACATAGCGCGTACGGGGATCGAACCCGTACTCTCCGCCTTGAGAGGGCGGCGTGTTAACCAATTACACCAACGCGCCAAAGAGCCTGTAATCACTGTCGCAAAAGCGCAACGTTTATAGCACGCGCTTCAAAACGATGGCAAGCACAAGGGTTTGACGCTTTTTGCAACGAGATGCTATAGAACCGCTTCTCTTTTCAAGCACTTGGCGCACTGTCGCACTCTGGCTCACACAGCCCTTTCTGCCGCTTTCGCCACCTTTCATTCGCAAGGATTTTTTCGCATGTCCGACTCACTCTCACTCGCCGAAACCATCAAAACCCGTTTGCTCGCGCTCGTCCACGAACAGTTCAACCTTGAACTCGAAGACCTCGCCGCTGAAGTTCCACCCAAAACCGAACTCGGCGACCTCGCGTTTCCGCTCGCGTTTGAGTTGGCAAAGCGACTCAAAGCCGCGACGGGCGAAAAGAAAAATCCGCGCGAACTTGCCACGCAACCGGCGAACGGCCTCACCCAACTGCCCGGCGTCGCGCGCGTAGAAATCGCAGGCGCAGGCTATCTCAACGTATTCTTCGACCGCGCGGCATTCTTCAACGAACTAACTTCTGAAACTCCGCACTCCGCACTCCGCACTCCGCACTCAAAGATTATCGTCGAACACACTTCGATCAATCCCAACAAAGCAGCGCACATCGGCCATGTACGTAATTCCGTACTCGGCGACACGACCGCGCGCATCCTGAAAGCCGTCGGCGAAACGGTCGAGACGCACAACTATATTGACAACACCGGCGTGCAGGTTGCCGACGTGGTCGTAGGCTTCTTGCATCTTGAAAACAAATCGCTCGAAGACATCCGCGAAATTGCCGAACGCACGCAGACTAAACGCGAAGACAGCTTCGATTATTACTGCTGGGAGCTATACGCCCGCGTCGGCGCTTGGTATGAAGAAGACAAAACGCGCTTGCAGATTCGCGCCCAAGCCATGCACGACATCGAAGCGGGCGGCAACCCGACAGCCGAGATTGGCGAATACATCTCGAACAAGATCGTGAACTGTCATTTGAACACGATGACGCGGTTGGATATTAGCTACGACTTGCTGGCGCGCGAGAGCGAGATTTTGCACCTGCATTTCTGGGCACACGCTTTTGAGAAACTAAAAGAACGCGGCGTGATTGTTCTCGAAACAGAAGGCCGCAATAAAGGCTGTTGGGTGATGCGCGCTGAAGAAGATGGAGAGACAGAGAGGCAGAAAGAAGGAGAGACGGAACACGACGCCGACAAGATCATTGTGCGCTCAAACGGGACGGTGACTTACACCGGCAAAGACATCGCCTATCACTTGTGGAAGCTCGGCAAGCTCGGACTCGATTTCAACTACCAACTTTTGCGCCACGACCATCACGGGCGCCCAGTGTGGGTTACGACCGGCGCGGCAGGCGCGAGCGAACATCCGCCCTTTGGCAACGGCACGGCATACATGAACGTGATTGACGTAGGCCAGTCTTATCCACAAGCCAACGTCAAACGCGCCGTGATGCTAATGGCCGAATCGGACGACCAGCGCGCCAAAGTCGCACGCAGCGCGCATCTGGCTTACGAGAAAGTTACGTTAAGCGCCGACGCCGCGCGCGAACTCGGTGTCAGCGGAGAAGGCAGCGTTTCGATGTCAGGCCGCAAAGGACTCGGCGTCAAGGCCGACGACCTGATTGACCGGCTCGAAGCCAACGCGCTCACCGAAGTCAGTGCGCGCCACGCCGATTTA
>JANNUY010000287.1:0-3150 GCA_031414155.1 Acidobacteriota bacterium | reverse complement strand
CCGTGGTCAGCCGCGATTTGCTTGAGCGTTTCTTCGGCGACGGTGAGCATGCCGCCCGTGCCGCACGCACAGTCGTAAAGCAGATAAGTACCCGATTCGATTTTGTCGGCGACCGGTAAAAACATCAGGTTCGCCATCAACCGCACGGCATCGCGCGGTGTCCAGTGTTCACCCGCTTCTTCGTTGTTTTCGGCGTTGAAGCGGCGCACCAACTCTTCAAACATTGTGCCCATCGAATGGTTATCGAGTCCGGGCAATTTGTCGGTGGCGTAAGGGCTAAGGTTGATGTCTTTATCAAGCAACTTTTCGATCAAGATGCCAATGGCATCGGCTTCGGCAAGCGTTTCGAGTTGGTTGCGGAACTTGAAGTTTTTCAGGATGTCTTCGACGTTGGGCGAGAATCCATCGAGATACGCTTCGAAATCATCTTTCAGCTTTTGTTGCGTAGCGCGCGCTTTCAAATCGCGCAACAAAAACGGCGACGTGTTATAGAAAGCCTGCCCCGAAGCCGAACGCAACGCCGCGTCCTGATTATCAATTTTTTCGCGGTCGAGCGCGGCTTTCATTTCAAGCACGGTGGCTTTGGTGGGTTCCAGCACGGCATCGAGGCGGCGCAAGACAGTCATCGGCAAAATCACATCGCGGTATTTGCTGCGCACATAAACGTCGCGCAAGACATCGTCGGCAATATTCCAGATGAAGTCAGTAATCCAATTGAGTTGAGATTGATCCATGAAAGATTCTTTTCGTTGCGAAGCGGTTAGTCGGCAGCCATCGGCACTGTGCGCGTTATTACCAGCCTGGTTGAAAAAAAGCGCGTCCGTCAACCGTTCGATAAATCTTGAGCGAATGAGCTGAGACACGGGCGCACATTTGTTTTCGCATCAGCCCTGAGCGTTGTCAACAGTTTGAACCGACGCCAGCGCACGTGCGCGGCGCACAATTCAAGCTCAAGCAAATCGCTGGTTCTGATAGAATCGCCGCTATGAAAACTAACGCCACGATCAACTTTCCCACCGCCTTGCTGCTGGCCGGAATTTGGCTGCTGACTGCCACGAGCCTTACCACCAGACAAACCTTGATGAGGGCTGCTAAGGCGGCGGAGGGGTTGCAACAACTCAAATATAACAACCCCGGCCTCGTGGTTGACCTGGGTGTAGGGCTGTGGGCATGGCCGGTTCCGTGGGATGCTGATGGCGATGGTGATTACGACTTGATCGTGTCGTGTCCTGATAAACCGTCAAACGGTGTGTGGCTGTTTGAGAACGCAACGGGCGATACGGCGAAAAACAAGTTGCCCGTCTTCAAACCCGCGCGACGTTTGAGTGCGACGCGGCATTACGTGATGCCCAGCTATGTAAATGGGCATGTGAATGGACAGTTGCGCGTGCTGACGCCGGGGCAGGAATACAGCGATTTTGAAAAGACGGGTTTGCAGCATCCGCAGCCGCTTTCAGTCAAAGCGGATTTTTATAAGCCTGAAGGCAAACAAACCAAAGGCCCGAAAGTGCGCCACAATCAATGGCGTTATGTTGATTACGACGGCGACGGCGCGCTCGACCTCATCACGGGCATTGAAGACTGGAGTTGGTACGGCTGGGACGACGCATGGAACGAAAAAGGCGAATGGCAAAACGGCCCGCTGCACGGTTTTGTGCTGTGGCATCGCAATACCGGAACCAATGCAACGCCCCATTACGCCGCGCCGGTAAAGCTCGAAGCTGCGGGCAAAGCTATTGACGTATTCGGTTGTCCTTCGCCAAACTTTGAAGACTTTGATGGCGACGGCGATTTAGATTTGCTGTGCGGCGAATTTCTGGATGGCTTCACTTACTTTGAAAATATCGGTTCGCGTAAGACTCCGCGCTATGCGGCGGGGCGTCGTTTGAAAGATGCGCGCGGCAAAGCGTTGACAATGGATTTGCAGATGATCGTGCCCGTTGCGTTCGATTGGGACAAAGATGGCGACTTTGATTTGATTGTTGGCGACGAAGACGGGCGCGTGGCTTTGATTGAAAACACGGGCAAGCGCGACAAGTCGAATACGCCGGTGTTTGCGCGTCCGGTTTATTTTCAACAGGAAGCCGATACGTTGAAATTCGGCGCATTGGCTACGCCCGTAGGTTTCGATTGGGATGGTGACGGCGATACGGATATTGTCAGCGGCAACACGGCGGGTTACCTCGGATTCTTTGAAAACCTCAGCGGCGCTAACGTAGAAAAACCACGCTGGGCTGCGCCGCGTTACCTCAAAGCCGCAGGACAAACCATTCGCTTAATGGCAGGCGCGAACGGGAGCATTCAAGGCCCGGCGGAAGCGAAATGGGGTTATACGACGCTGAGCATCGCCGATTGGGATGGCGACCGCTTGCCCGATCTCATCGTCAATTCGATCTGGGGCAAGGTCGTTTGGTATCGCAACACGGGTACGCGCAAAAATCCTAAACTGGCGGCGGCGCAATCTATCGAAGTCGAATGGCAAGCCGAACCTCCTAAACTCGCTTACGGCTGGTTACGTCCGCAAGGCAAGGCGCTGTTAACGCAATGGCGCACTACTCCAGTCGCGGTAGATTGGAACCGAGACAGCTTGGTTGATTTGCTGATGCTAGACCAAGCGGGCTATCTGGTTTTCTTTGAACGAGCCAAGCGTAACGGCAAACTGATATTGCTGGCTCCGCGTCGTGCTTTTCACGGCGAGAATTTTTCTGTCACCAACAGCCGCCATAATATCGTAGACGCTAACGCAGGCTTGATAAGGTTAAACAACGGACTCGCAGGCGCGAGCGGAAGGCGCAAACTGTGCGTCACCGACTGGGACGGCGATGGCGCGCTCGACTTATTTGTCAATTCGGCCAACGCGAATTTCTTGCGGCAAACCCAAAGTCAAACGATGACGCGCGACGGCATCTGGCATTTCAAAGATATGGGATTGCTCGTCAACGAAAACATCGAAGGCCACGACGTAAGCCCTACGACCGTGGATTTCAACGGCGACGAACTGCCCGATTTTTTGGGCGGCGCTGAAGACGGACGGATGTATTACCTGCGCAATCCGCATACTCGCTAACCATCAACTTTTTTCAAACTTTCACCCAACGGAGGTCACGCAATGAATCACTTCACCCGTCGGCACTTTTTGCGACAGACAGC
>JANNUY010000286.1:0-4683 GCA_031414155.1 Acidobacteriota bacterium | reverse complement strand
TTGAGCGAAACCGAACGCGCGCAGGTTGACGCCGCGATGGCTGCATTTTTTGTGAAAGAAGAGGCGGCAGCGAATCCACTCACTGCGTCGGCCACTGCGCCGTTGACGGCGGCAGAGAAAGTGACGCAACGCAAACAAACGCTCGCGCGCGACAAGCTGGCGAAACAATTCAAGACGGCTAAAGTCGCTGTCGTCGAAATTGCTGCGTTGGTTGGGAAAGGCTACCCTGCGCCGATGGCGTTGGACACGGGCGCGGCTCCCAAAGTCGTAAGCAAAGCTAACAAAAAATAAATAACGGGCGCATGGCTAGACGCATTCAATTAAGTTATTTGTTGGGCGTTATTTGGCTGAGCCTCTGTCAGATAACTTGGGCGCAAGAGCCTCAAGACCCGCAGGAACCTACGGCGGTGCAAGTTACGCCGACGCCGATGACGCAGTTGCCGGATGGCACGAAACTCATTATTCCAGTCAAAGGCGTGAAGCCTTCTGAGTTACTCGATTCTTTTACCGCGCTTCGCTCTGGCGGACGCACGCACAACGCGATTGATATTATGGCTCCGCGCGAAACGCCAGTGTTGGCAGCGGCGGACGGCGAAATTCTTCGATTGATTACTAACGAGCTGGGCGGGACGACGCTTTATTTGTTAAGCACTGATCGCAAAGTCGTTTTTTATCACGCCCATCTAGATTATTACGCGGAAGGTTTATTTATCGGGCAGAAGGTTAAGCAAGGCGAAGTGATCGCTTTTGTTGGCGACACGGGCAATGCAGGCATTGGGAATTTTCATTTGCACTTTGCCGTTTGGCTGGTTGAAGACCCGAAAAAATTCTCGAACGGAACGAACTTAAATCCATATCCGTTGTTACGACGCGCACGACTTAAACCTTGAGGAGGTTTATTGATGGCACAAGCAGCAGCAGAAATCAGACAGCAATCCATTCAAATTTTTAGTCCGGCAACGAATGCCAAAATCGGCGAGGTTGCGATCAACTCACCGGCTGAGGTACGCGCGGCGATCAGCGTTGCGCGCAAAGCGCAGGTGGTTTGGCGTGCGTTGAGTTTGTCGCAACGCCGCGACGTGATGCTCAAGGCGCGCGATGCCTTTCTGTCGCAGCGGGAAGAATTGATCGAATTGCTGTGCGCTGAAAACGGCAAGCCGCGCATTGAGGCGCTGACCGAAATCGCTTATGTGTGCGATGTGCTGACGTTTTATGGCAAGCGAGGGCACAAGTTTCTTGCGCCGCATCGCATCACGCCGCATTTGCTCAAAAACAAAACGATCACGGTGCATTACCAGCCGCGCGGGGTGATTGGGATGATTACGCCGTGGAATTTTCCGCTGATTCTGACGCTGGGCGAAGCCGTGCCGGCGTTGATGGCGGGCAATGCGGTGATTATCAAACCTTCTGAATGGACGCCACTGATTGCCGCGCGGGGCGTAGAAATTATGCAACAAGTCTTTCGCCAAGCCGGATTGCCTGCCGAAATTTTGCAGGTCGTGCATGGCTTCGGTGACACGGGCGGCGCGCTGGTTGACGAAGCCGATATGATCGCTTTCACGGGCAGCGTGCGTACGGGCAAGTTGATTGCCGAACGCGCGGCGAAGCGTTTGATTCCGGTCAGCCTGGAACTCGGCGGCAAAGACCCGATGATCGTGTTGCGCGACGCCGACGTTGAGCGCGCGGCGAACGCAGCCGTGTGGGGTGCCTTCACGAATTCGGGTCAGGTTTGCATTTCGGTTGAGCGCGTTTATGTCGAAGAACCCATCGCTGATGAATTCACACGTCGCGTCGTAGAGAAAACCAAAGCCTTGCGCCAAGGCGTAACGGGCGCACCTGACGAACGCGTTGATGTAGGCGCAATGACCTTTCCCAAACAAGTCGAAACCGTCGAAGCGCACGTCGCTGATGCGCGCGCGCGGGGGGCGCAAGTGCTGACGGGCGGGCAGCGCAATCCAAATTTGGCGGGCAGGTTCTATGAGCCAACGGTGCTGGCGGGCGTGAATCATTCGATGCAGATCATGACCGAAGAAACCTTTGGCCCGGTGTTGCCGATTATGTGTGTGAAAGACGCAGACGAAGCGCTGCGGCTGGCGAACGATTCGCCGTATGGCTTGAACGCGAGTGTCTTCACGAGCGATGCCGCGCGCGGGCAAAAGATTGCCGCGCAGATGGAAGCGGGATTAACGACTGTCAACGATGTCATCGTAGGCTTTGGCGCGACTGATGCGCCTTCGGGCGGAATCAAGGAAAGCGGCTTGGGCAAACGACATGGCGCGGTAGGCATTCGTCGTTTTTGTCACGAGCAAGTCATCGTCGGCGAACGCTTCCCCTGGTTAAAGCTGAAGCGCGAGCCGACTTGGTATCCGTATGAAGCAAAGACCGAGCAGGTTTTGTCGCGCGTGTTTGGCTTTATTTTCTCTTCGAGTCTTGCCGCTAAAGTGAAAGCCCTCTTGGGCAAATGAAGCTGGGCAAGTAAGCCTATGACGATGCAACTGATATTGATATGGCTGGCTTTGACGATGAGTGCCACACAACAACCGCGTAAAGCGCGCGCTATTTTGAATGAAACGCCTCCGCCTGCCGACGTAAAGATCGCTTACGGAAAAGACCCGAATCAATTTGGTGAACTGCGTTGTCCGAAAGGTGGGTCGTTCAAAAAGCCTTATCCGGTCATCGTCGTGTTGCACGGCGGATGTTGGATGGCGGAATACGGGCTGGGCTATATGGGACACGTCAGCGCAGATTTGACGGCGCACGGAATGGTGACGTGGAATCTGGAATATCGGCGCGTAGGCAATACCGGCGGTGGCTGGCCGGGTACGTTAGATGATGTGATTGCGGGCATTCAGCACTTATCGAAACTAGCGAAAGAATATCCGCTCGACTTGCAGCGCGTCGTGGTCGTCGGACATTCGGCAGGCGGCCATCTGGCTTTGTTGGCAGGCGCGCAACGTCAACTCGGCGTGAACTTACGCGGTGTCGTCTCGCTGGCGGGAATTACTGATTTGCGGCGCACGGGTACGGCGTGTGATGGCAACGTACCAATGCTGATGAAGGGCAAGGCTGATGAGTTTGCGGCGGCGTATGACAAGGCTTCGCCGTTGAAACTGTTGCCGCTGGGCGTAAAGCAAATTGTGGTTCAAGGTGAAGACGACAAGATTATTCCTGCGGCTATGGCTACGAGTTATGTGGCGGCGACGCAGGCGAAAGGCGATGACGTGAGGTTGGTGTTGCTTGAGCAGGCAGGGCATTTTGAAGTAGTTGATCCGCAGGCGGCGGCGTGGGCGGTGGTGCGCAACAGCATTTTGGAACTGGTTCGGTGAGGTGAATGTCTGCCGTATTAGCCTAAGAAGTTGTATCTCGAATTTGAAATTTCAGATTTAAAAACATAAGAACCTGAAAACCTTTGCAATGAGGAGCTTGGGATGACTTACAAGAGCTTTGAAGATTTGCCGGTTTGGAAAGCCGCGATTGAATTGGCAGTGCGCGTGTTTGCTTTCACTGCCGTGCCGGAAATAAGAGGGCTGGGCGATATGAAAAGCCAGATGGAGCGGGCGGCGCTTTCGATTTCTAACAACATTGCGGAAGGTTTCGAGCGCGGCACGACGAATGAGTTACTCCATTTCATTTACATCGCCCGCGGTTCGGCGGGCGAAGTGCGTTCGATGACGCATGTGTTGGAAGCCTTGCCGGTGATAGCTTCGCACCTGGCTGCCGTACACGACATCCGAGGCCGTGCGAATAACATTGCCAGGCAGTTACGCGGATGGGCCGACAAATTGCAGAACTCTGACATCAAAGGGCAGCGTTACCTGACAGATGACGTGAAGCAGAAAGTGCAAGACGAAAGAGAGTGGGCGGATTTTGATGCTGAGATGCAACGGCAGGCTCAACAGCGTGAGGCGATGTTGCGTGAGCGTCAGGCTTAGGCCAGCCAGAAAAGTGACGAGGCAACGTGATTGGTAAGGCGGGCATAGGTACTGCAATTTGAAATTTCAGATTTGAAATTACGGGATTCAAGCTCGCAAATTTTGCGGGCGATAAGCAGAAATAAGTAGTTAGAGAGCTTTTATGAGAGTTAATACGAATAAACTTTTTGTCTATATTTTTTTAACTGTCTGCCTGTTACCTGCGCTGTTATTCGGTTCGCGGATGATCTGGCCGATGATCAATGACGTGAGCACCGGGCAAACGAAAGAATACCCGGACATACAGCCGCAGCGCTTCTCGCAGGCGCGCGATAATGTATTTGCGGCGGCTTTGGCTGTGGCGCAATCGTTTAACTGGGAGGTTCGGTTGAATGCACCGGAAGAAGGTTTGATTGAGGCCGTAGACACTACACCGATGATGCAATTCAAGGATGACGTGACGATCACGGTGGGGACGGAAGGCGCGAGCAGCGTCGTGAACGTCCGCTCGAAATCGCGCGTCGGGAAGGGCGACCTCGGGGCAAACGCCAAACGCATTCGCAAATTTCAAGCTGAATTAGCCAAACGCCTGAATTAGGCAATGCCTGTCATTCCCAACATTAACAAGAGCGCGCGCTGAAGCCCCAGCTCGCGCCCGATGGGGTCGTACCATTCACTCAGCCGGTGCGAATCCGCCGAGATGCCGCCTACGCCAATGGTGATGGCGGGAATCCCCAAACTGATCGGAATATTTGAATCGGTCGAAGCGCGA
>JANNUY010000285.1:0-10300 GCA_031414155.1 Acidobacteriota bacterium | reverse complement strand
TCGGCTAGGTCGCGTGGTGGGAGGTTGATGTCTACGAATTCTTTGAGCCAGTTGTAACTGATCTTCATAAAACGAATGGGTTACTTTTGAATTACAATTTCAACGTCAACCGTCAGATCTGTTTTGTTCGGTTTTAACTTCGCATCCACATCTTTAATGAAAGAATCTTGACGCAACGGCTGCATAAATTCTCCAACTATCGAAGTGTTAAACACATCATTCGGCTTCAATCGCCATCGTCCTTGCAGCTTCTTCACTTCGCTTTCTGGAACTCCCGCTATGATTAGCTGACCCATACGGTATTGCGGGCCTTCAACCACTGTGGCCTGATAACGGACGAGCTGTTTGGCATCATCAAAAACGGGCTTGGGAGTTATGCGTGCCGTAACATAGCCGCGCGTACCGAACAATGCCCCCGCCAGTCCAAAGCTATCGTCAATCCAATCCGCATTGGCAATATCTCCAGGCTTGAGTTTGAAATCACGCTCCAACTCTTTTGTCGAAAACACCTGATTGCCTGACCAATCAACGCCATCCCAGCGATACTGCAACCCTTCTTCCACCGGCAGCAATACAGTTACGCCCGCCCCTTTACATTCACTACCGGTCGCAGGACGGGCTTGAACGGGGGCAAATTTGGCTTTCAGATAGCCGTGATCCTGATAGACGGGTAATAGCGCGCTACGCATAAAGGCATCGCTTTCCAATCGCGAATAAGCTGCATTCAAATGGGGCTGGTAAGCATTCGTCAGTTCTTTTTTCAGATTTGCCTTCAGCCCGTCTACTACGATTGCACATACAGTTAAATTAGGAGCCTGGACGGAAAACACGTTGACGGACTGCCCCGTATCGGTATCTTCATTGCGTTCGTAAGCAACCATTCCTGTAACTTTGCGCTCCTGTAAGTAACGGGATAACGCCTTTTTGATTATGCCAATCGTGAAATCATCTGAACTCGTAGTGCCATCAAACTCAGGCAAATCACGTTTCACTGCGTCTGCTAATTCCTTATCAGTAAACCAGATGAAATTATCGAAGATGCATTTGACTTTCTGCTGTACGGCTTCTTCAGCACTAAAGGTCAACTCAATTGTCTCAACCGCATACTGATAATTGACTGCGACTTTCTTGAACAAACCCGACTCAGTGAGTCGCATCAGCGCTGCTTGAATTACGGCGACGTCAATCACCTGCCCAATGTTTAACCCTGCCAGTTCGATCATGGCCTGCGGCTGTTGCTTTTGCAGCCCGACAAAATTCACTTTCGCCAACTTGCGTTTGGCATCCGGCGCAAGGGCTTGCGCGTGGGCTACAACCACACCGGCAAATACCAAACACAATGCCATAAGGCATTGATTACGAAACGATAATTTTCCTTTCATTGGCTGCTCTCCTTGATTTCACTCAACCTCATAAATGCTTAAACGACGCAGAAGCCAGCCTATTTGCTGTACGGTATCCAAAGCTGCATCGGAGTCGAAGATGAATGGAAACCTTGCGTTGGCGGCTGAATAAAAATTTCAGCCGCTAGCTCTTGCGCGTAATCCTCGTCTTCCAGCAAATACCGATCTAATAAAAACGCCATCACATCGTCACGATTGCCTTCATTCGCCAGAATGTCACGCAAGCCGCGCGTCGTTTGAAAATCAGCCGTGCGTTCCGCCTCTACAAAAACCGTGTGCAGGATTTTCAATTGCGCCGTGCGCGCTGCGGCATCGTCCGTTTTGTCGTAAACAAAAACCAACAGTCCATAACCCAAACCGTAAATCTTTTGCCGCGCCGATTTGTAAGGGCAAGATGATTGCGGCTGACGAATGCTCGTGACTTTGAGATCAACCAGCAGTTCGGGGAAATCAATGCCAATTGCTGAGTTTCCCGCGATAAATTGATATTGCGCTTGCAAGAAGCGCCTGAATTTCTGTTCGAGATACGTGCCAATCGCTTTGCCATCCGTCACGCCAAATAACGTAGGTTCGTTATACCGCGATTCTTCGTGCGAGAACTTCGCGGCTTCTTCACAAAGGCTCTGAATGGTCAGGACGGGTAAGTTCATCATTCAAAACTATTACTCAATCCAAAATCTGTCCCAAGTGCTTTTGCATATGTCGCAAGTAATCTTCGACCCAATAATCCAGCGTGATAGGCTCGCCGCCTGCGATGCGAAAGGTGCGACTGAGCTTGTCGTCAGGAATCAGCGCGATGATGCGGACGAGGTGTTCGTTATAAGCCTTCCACAGCGTCAGCAATTCCAGCCACGCCGCGTCTTGATAGGCTTGCAGCGAAACCCAGCGTTCCTGTTCGTAACCCAACGTATCGTAATCGTCATAAAGCTGCGCACGTACGAATCGCTGATGGTTGTTCGCGGCAGAATCAATCAGGTGTCCGATAACTTCTTTGGGCGACCACTTGCCAGGTGCAGGTGCAGCCGTTGCGTCAGCGTTGCTGATTGACGCAAGCCGCGCGTAATTCTCAGCGATAGTTTGCGCGAATTCGTTAATGAGTGAGTGCATATTTTCGGGTTGACCGTGTCAGTAGCCCGCGCATAAGCAAGGGCTGCATTAAGGCTGCGTCCTTCGGATTCAGCGCGCCCATCTTCAATGAAGCCCTTGCTTACGCGCGGGCTACGGACACAAGCGCGATCTTAAGCGAACTGTTCTAAAAACCGCACGTCGTTTTCATACAACAGGCGAATGTCATCCAGCCCGTACATCAACGCGCAGAGCCGATCTAACCCCAACCCAAACGCGAAGCCCGAATAAATTTCAGGATCAATGTTGACGCCGCGCAATACGTTGGGATGCACCATGCCGGAGCCGCCCATTTCGATCCAGCCGGATTGCTTGCATACGCGGCAGCCGTCGCCGTGGCATTTGAAACAGGTGTAATCAATTTCCGCACCCGGTTCGACGAAAGGAAAGTACGAAGGCCGAAAGCGCGTTTGCGTATCGGGGCCGAACAGGCGGCGCACGAATTCTTCGACCGTGCCTTTGAGATCGCCGAGCGTGATGCCGCGATCTACGAGCAAGCCTTCGACCTGATAGAACATCGGGTTGTGTGTGGCGTCAGGCGTATCGCGCCGGAACACACGACCTGGAGCAGCTACGCGCAAGGGCGGACGCCGTTTTTGCATGGCGTGAATTTGCATCGTCGAAGTCTGCGAACGCAGCGAAAGTGCTTCAGCATCGCTGGCTCCCGCGAGATAAAACGTATCTTGCGGGCTGCGCGCCGGATGATTGTCGGGAATGTTCAGCGCCGTGAAATTATAAAACGTCGTTTCGATTTCGGGGCCGTCTTCGATTTCGTAACCCATCGAAACAAAGATGTCTTCAATGCGTTGGCGCAACAGCGTGATCGGATGCAAGTGCCCAGCGGCAAGGCGGCGTCCGGGCAGCGTTACGTCAATGCGTTCGGCAACCAGTTGTACGGCTTCACGCTCGGAGGCGAAACCTCTCAGCAATTCGTCAATGCCAAACTCGACTTCGCTTTTGAGTTCGTTGAGTTGCGCTCCGGCAATCTTGCGTTCGTCCGGCGTTAGCTTGCCGAGCGTTTTCATCTCGGCGGTGATGAGTCCGGCCTAGCGGCCTGACCAGCGGTCGCGCAAGGCGTTGGCGTCAGCTTCGGTGTTGACGGCAGCGAGTTCAGCGGCAAACTCAACGCGTAATTGTGTGAGACGTTCGGTCATAGCTTCGGTGATAGCGGCGGTTAAACAAATACCCAGAGATTGTCGCCAAGCTCTGGGTATTTGTGTTCGTAGTCCCGCCTTGAGGCGGAAGGTCTCAATTATCAAGTCATTGCGGCCTAAAGGCGGGACTACATGCATTTAGTGCGAAATCACACGCGGCAACTCTTCGGCTTGGGCGACCCAACTTTCGACTTCCTCAGCAGAAGGCGCAAGTGCTGCGTCGGTCTCGACCAGCTTGGCGTGCAAGTTGGCCGGAACGCGCGTAGCCAATTCGACCACAGTGTCTACGCCTGCTTTTTCGAGCAGGTCAGCGAGTGTTTCGCTAACGCCGGGAACGCGGCTAAACAGGTCTACCTGATTGACCCAGCGCAGGATTTTTTTCTCATCCAGGCCGGACTCAGTCGCAATTGCCGCACGACCCGCTTGGTCAGCGCCTTTTTCGAGCAATTCAGCACAGAGCCATATGCCGATGGCGTTGAGCTTTTGATCGTCTTCGGCGTTGAGGTCAGCGATGCGCGTCAGGTCGGATAAACGCCCTGTCGCGGCTTCCTCAACAGCGGCAAGCGGTTGCGTGGCAACAGCTTCAATCGCCGCCGTCGCAGGCGCAGCGGCCTTAGCCACCACAGGTGTAGCTTCAACCACTGGCGCAGCAGCTTTCGGTGCTTTGGCTTTGGGAGCAGCCGACGCTTTGGGCGTAATGCCTGCTCCGGCAATTGGAGCCGTCTTGCCTGCCGGAGCCGGAGCCACTTTCGCCCCAACCGGATCGCCCGCTTTGGCGAGCGCGGCTTTGGCTTGTCCAGCCAAGTCGGCGAAGGCTTCGGGATTGTTCACCGCGAGGTCAGACAGAATCTTGCGGTCGAGTTCGATGTCGGCGAGTTTGAGGCCGTGCATGAACTGGCTGTAATTCAAGCCATTGGTACGCGCCGCCGCGCCGATGCGCACGATCCACAGCGAACGGTAATCACGTTTTTTGAGCTTGCGGCCCACATAAGCGAATTTCAGCGCGCGTTGCACTGATTCGCGCATCTGGCGATAGAGTTTGCTTTTAGTCCCTCTAAAGCCAGACGACAGTTTCTCTAGTTTTTTGCGCTTGTCTAAGCGCTTACTCCCACGTTTTGCGCGAGGCATAAGTTACTCTCCATTAAATCTCAAATGTTCAAATCTCAAATGGCAAACGCCACATTTACTTGCGACCGTAAGGCAACATAGCCTCTACGCGTTTCTGATCGCTGTCAGAAACCAATCCGTCAATGTCGAGTTGGCGTTTCCGCTTGGCAGACTTCTTGGTCAGGATGTGGCGCGCGTGCGAATGTCCGCGCTTGATCTTGCCGGTCGCGGTCACGCGAAAGCGTTTCGCCGCGCCTTTATGGGTTTTCAGTTTAGGCATAAATCCTCCGGTTAGTAATACGGCAAGGTGAATTGCCGTTCGTTTGAAAAATTCGTTATGCGGTCGGTTCAGTAAGACTGACCGCTGGAACTGGTTCAATCTTGGGGGCATCGCTTGCGGGCGCGGCACTGACTGCCGGTTCACTCACAGAAGCAACACTCGCGGGTGCTGCACTTGCGGGCGCGACGCTCGCTGCCGGTTTCGGTTCCGCCGGTTTGGGTTCACGCGGCGGTTTGGGTTTCGGTTTCTCTTGCGGCTTCTCGACTTTTTTGGGCGCGAAAATCGCGGTCATCATCATGCCTTCGACTTTCGGGCGGACTTCAATGCTGCCGAATTCGAGCAAATCTTTTTCGAGGCGGACGAGCAATCTCATGCCCAACTCTTTGTGAGTGATTTCGCGTCCACGAAAGCGCACAGTCGCTTTGACCTTATTGCCGTCCTGCAAAATTTCCTGCGCGTGCTTCGTCTTAAAATTGTAGTCGTGATCGTCGGTAGCGGGGCGGAACTTTATCTCTTTGACTTCGATGATGACCTGTTTCTTTTTCGCTTCATGCGCTTTCTTTTTCGCTTCGTACTGATACTTGCCGAAATCAATGATGCGGCACACAGGCGGTTGCGCAGCCGGTGCGACTTCGACCAGGTCGAGGCCGCGTTCACGGGCGATTTTGATCGCCTCAAAAGGCGTCATTACGCCGAGTTGTTCGCCTTCGTCGTCAATGACGCGAATCTCTTTGACTCGAATGCGCTCGTTGATGCGCACCGAAGGCCCACGATTGTCACGGCGCTGCCAGCCGCCGCCACGATTGAATCCGCTGTTGATAGAAACACCCCCTGGAAATTTCAAATCTCAAATTTGAGATTGTCTTTAAGTTTGCAAAGCACGCGTGTCGCTCAGTTCTTTGAGCCGCGCGCTGAATTCAGCGACCGGCAATGCGCCAATGTCGCCTTTCACTTTATCGCGTACCGCCACCGTACCCGCTTCTGCTTCCTTTTCGCCGACGATCAGCATGAAAGGAATCTTTTTGAGTTGCGCATCACGAATTTTCGCGCCGATCTTTTCGCTGCGCGTGTCGAGCGCAATGCGATGTCCGGCGGCTTTGAGTTCAGCTTCGATTTGCGCCGCGCGTTCGTTGAATTTATCTGAAATCGGCAGCACGACCGCTTGCACCGGTGCCAGCCACACCGGAAAAGCTCCGGCGTAATGTTCGATCAATATGCCAAAGAAACGCTCGAACGAACCAAGTATCGCGCGATGCACCATGATCGGCTGATGCCGCGCGTTGTCAGCGCCGATGTATTCAATCCCAAAACGTTGCGGCAGATTGAAGTCTACCTGAATCGTCGAAAGCTGCCACGTACGCTTGATGGCGTCTACGACCTTGAAGTCAATCTTAGGGCCGTAAAACGCCGCCTCGTCTTCCATCCGCACGTAAGGCAAACCGTATTCATTCAGCCCATCGGTCAACGCTTTTTCGGCCAGATTCCAGACTTCGTCAGAACCCAGATACTTCGCGTGATCGGTCGCATGCCGCACCGACAACTCAGCTTTGTAAGTGAAGCCGAACGCCTTGAATACCGCGTCTACCAAATCGAGACAGCCGACGACTTCGTCTTTGAGTTGCTCGGGCGTGCAGAACAAGTGCGCATCGTCTTGCGTGAAGCCGCGCGCGCGCATCAGTCCGTGCGTGACGCCCGAACGCTCATAGCGATAAACCATGCCGTATTCAGCATAACGCTGCGGCAAGTCGCGGTAAGAGCGTTGCTTCGCCTTGAAAATCTGAATGTGAAACGGGCAGTTCATCGGCTTCATCCGATATTCGATCTGCTCGTTCTCTTTGTCTTTCATCGGCGGATAAAGGCCTTCTTCGTAATGTTCGAGGTGGCCTGAAATTCTGAACAACTCTGATTGCGTGACGTGCGGCGTATTCACAAAACTGTAACCGCGCCGATAAAGTTCCTCATTCAAATACTGTTCGATGACTTTGCGAATCAACGCGCCGTTCGGATGCCACAACACCAGTCCCGGCCCAATCGCATCGCTGAAGCTGAACAAATCCAACTCAGTTCCAAGACGGCGATGGTCGCGTTTTTCGGCTTCTTCTTTCTGCTTGATCCACTCGTCGAGGTCTTCCTGCGAAAAGAACGACGTGCCATAAATGCGCTGCATTTGCGGGCGCGTTTCGTCACCTTTCCAATGCGCGCCAGCCAGCGAAAGCAATTTAATCGCCTTGATCTTTGCCGTAGAAGGGATGTGCGGCCCCAAACAGAAATCCACAAACGGCGTGCCTTCAATCGTATAACAACTGACCGTCGCGCCCGCTTTATCTTCGATCAACTCGCACTTGAGCGGCTCGCCGAGCGCAGCAAATTTCGCCGCCGCTTCGGCCTTCGTCATCGTCAGGCGCTTGTATTCGAGATTGCGCTTGATGAGGTCGCGCATCTTCTTCTCAATCTTCGGCAAATCGTCCGGCGTGAAGCGCGCGTTCTCAGGCCGCACGAAATCGTAATAGAACCCGCCTTTCGGGTCCCCCAACAACGACGGGCCGATGCCGAGTTGCGTACCCGGATATAAATCCATCACGGCGGCGGCGAGTAAATGCGCGGTTGAATGACGATACACGTCCAATGCTTCGTCACCTGCATCTGGTGTAATCGCTTCGACGCGCTCGTCGGCTTGCAGCACGTAACTCAAATCAACCGGTTCATCGTGCTTGATCTCTTTATTGTCGGAAGTTGGACGAAATAAACGCGCGGCGATGGCCTTTTTGGCGGCCTCGCGGTCTTGTTGCTTGATGGCTTCGAAAGCCGTTATGGATTGAACTTCGCTCACTGCTGTCTCTCGCTTTCAGGAGGCTGTGCCTTTACGCACAACTGCATTGACTACATTTGCTGTAGTTAAGGACAGTCCCAAAAGCTATCCGCAAAAAAGAGTACGGAAGAATGATTGATCTGCTTTAGGTAAGGTCCTACGTCAGCGGTTGTTACACAGATTAATGCCACGATGCCGTGCGGCTCTCGTGGCTAGCTAGTTACTGTTGTAGTAAATCGCTTCTGCATAACGTAACAACGCTTCTGGAGCTGACGTTGAACTAATGAATCGCGCCGGTGTCTTTAGCTAAGACGCTGGAACGTATAAAAAAATAGGCTCGAGCGGATTTGAACCGCTGACCCCTACAGTGTCAATGTAGTGCTCTACCCCTGAGCTACGAGCCTGAAATGCCTTGTTGTGAAAGTCTTCGTCCGAAAACGAGCGCGGAAAGTAACAAACGCCTTGCAAGACTGTCAACCGACAAAGCGATAACCCATACCATGCACTGTCAAAATGTATTGCGGTTGGCGTATGTTGGGTTCGAGCTTCTGCCTTAACAAACCAACATGCACATCCACCGTGCGCGTATTCGGCATCGCGTCGTAACCCCATACCTCATTCAACAAGTCATCGCGCGACAGCACGGTTTCGCGGTGTTCGATCAAATATCGCAAGAGTTGAAATTCGCGCGCCGTGAGTTCGACAGCTTCGTTCGCGCGTGTGACGGTGGCGCGGCGAAAGTCTACGCGCACGTCACCGAAAACATAGACCTCAGCTTCGGGCACAGCGTTGGCCGGCGCGCGACGCAGGATAGCTTCAAGCCGCGCCAGCAATTCGCCCGTGTCGAAAGGTTTCGTCAGGTAATCATCAGCCCCGAGTTTAAGGCCGAGAATTTTATCAATCGTCTGACCGCGCGCCGTCAGCATCATCGCAGGCGTTGTCGTTCCCCGTTGCCGCAAGTCGCGCAAGACATCGAACCCGTTTTTCTTCGGCAATCCTACGTCGAGAATTAACAGATCGAAATGCTCGCTCGTCGCCAGCAGCAAACCACGCTCGCCATCGGCAGCGGTTTCGACGGCATAACCTTCGCTGCGCAATACGTCCGACACGATAAGCGAGAGGCCGGGGTCGTCTTCGACCAGCAGAATGCGTTGGTTCATAGCGGTTGCCAGTTGTCAGTTGCTGGCAGGGATCGCCGCGACTGTGGGTTGAATGACAGGTTCGTTGAGCGCGGGCAAATGCAACGTGAAGGCGCTACCTTCGCCGACCGAGCTTTGCACGCTGACGTGCCCGCCGTGGGCTAGCACGATAGTGCGTACGAGGTTTAAGCCCAAGCCGTTGCCGCGAATCTGAGACAACGTTGCTTCACTGCCGCGCCAGAAAGGCTCAAAGATGTCTTTCAATTCGTCGGCGGGAATGCCCAAGCCATGATCGCGCACAGTGATTTGCACTTCTTTTTGATTCGTTGGCTGCGCCGTAACGCTCAACCAACGCGCGTCGCCACCATATTTCATCGCGTTATCAATCAAATTGCGCAACGCGCGGGTGAGTGCGGCGGAATCAGCGGCGATGTCAGGCAGATGCGGCGCGACCTTCAATTCAAACTCATAGCCGCCTTCATCCATTAGCGGTTGCGCGGCGGCGATGACGTTCTCGATCAGTTCGTTGACGCGCGTCGGTTGCAATTCATATTTGCGGCGGTCGGCTCCGGCGAATTCGAGAATCTGTTCGATCATCTCAATCAGGCGGTCTGACTCTTTGCCGATCAACCCGCTGTATTGCTTGATCTGCTCAGGTTCGCGCGCGACGCCGCGCTGCAAGCTCCACGCGGCAGATTTAATGACCGCGAGCGGCGTACGCAATTCGTGCGAAACATTGGCGACAAAATCCATTTGCTGCGCTGCCAGTCTTTGTGCGCGGCGGGCGGATAACAACAGCAAGGCTACGCTGGCCGCGAGCAGCGCGAGAATGCCGAAATTCACTGCGAGATTGCGGCGGCGCACCGAACCCACAATCGCATCCAACGAACCGGCACGATAACTCAGTCGCAATTGCCACAGCCGCTGTTCGTCGTTGATGGTGCGCATCCCGCGCGGCGCGTCATCGGTCGCGCGGCTGCTGAGAATGCGACGGAATTCCTGACGGCGTAATCCCAGCAGGTCGGTGGTCACATCTGGTTCGGCTTGTGATTCAGATGCCGCGCCGAGTTGATAAACCAATTTACGTTCGGGCGTTTGCGTAACGATAGAGCCGCTGAAACTTTCGACTGAACCGAAATGCTGCTGGGCGAGCTTGGGTAATACGCTTTGCTGCAAGACGGGCAGGCTCAAGGTTACGATGAAATATCCGGCGGGCGGCAACAGCGTGACCTGTCCGCTGTTCGTCCGACGTGGCGGCAACATCACACGCTGTATGAACGCGA
>JANNUY010000284.1:0-3808 GCA_031414155.1 Acidobacteriota bacterium | reverse complement strand
TTTTCGCCACGTCGCATCGGTGCGTCCGAGATAGCGCATGATCTGGCGGTTGACGTTGTGGCTGAACGATTGCGGGCGTTTGAGCAACCGCATCCCGGCTTCGTCGGGCAGGTAATGGCCTTTGCGATTGTTGCAGCGTTTGTAACACGTCACCAAGTTATCCCAACCCGAACCGCCGCCGCGTGATTTGGGGATGACGTGGTCGAGCGTGAGCTCCGACGCGGCATAAACGCGTCCGCAATACTGACAGGTGTAATGGTCACGCAACAGTATGTTTTTGCGCGACAGGCTCTTGCGCTCGAATGGGATGTGGACGTAATCGGTAAGCCGAATCACCGACGGAACGTGCATGCTGTGGCTGGTCGAACGAAATGAATGTTCGTGTTTTTCTTCGGCGCGGGCGACGCCTTTGAGAATCAGCACGACGGCGCGACGTGTCGTACAAACATTGATCGGCTCGAAAGTCGAATTGAGGACTAAAACCCTATCATTCATCGGCAAACCCCTCAGACAAAAGGCGCGCGCTTATTGAGTGCGCCGCGAACCAATAAAAAAGCGTGCAGCAAAGCACGCTTCGGGAGAATTTCGTTGATGATGTTTTAGAACCGTGAGAGAAGCCGTGAAGCAAACAGACGCAACCGCGCGCCGCCTGCTTAGGCAAACGGTTCGGGCTTTCCTTTGCGTCATCCTGCCTGGTTTCTGAAACGGTTCGGTTATTGGGAAGATTGCACCTCGCAAATAGTTCGTTCAGTCAATAATTGCGAAACGCGCGCAGTATAACCACAGCTTTGGGTTTGACCAAACGAGGCGGCACTAGATTGTGGTTATTGCTGCGTATCGTCGAGAGACCGCGTGTCAGTAGCCCGCGCGTAAGCAAGGGCAGCCTCGGCGACGTTCCCTGCGGCATCAACGAGCGCCTGATCGAAGCTACCCTTGCTTACGCGCGGGCTACCGACACGCTGACAAAAAGCGTAAACTTCGCCCGCTTCAATTGATCCCTTTTCGAGAGAACCACTATGAATAAAATCTTGCTATTGAGTTTGCTTTGCTTAACTGCGTTCGGCTGGCGTGCTAAGTCCGCGCAAAAAGAATTCGACCTGCTCATCACCAACGGACGCCTCGTGGATGGCACGGGCAATCCGTGGGTGGTGGCCGATCTCGCCATCAAAGGCGGACGCATTGCCGCGCTCGGCAAGATTGACGCAGCGCGAGCCGCGCGCGTTTTAGATGCGACCGGCTTGATCGTCGCGCCTGGTTTCATTGACGTACACACCCACATCGAAGGCAATCTCGGCACACGCCCGCAAGCTGAAAACTTCTTGCGGATGGGCGTGACTTCGGTCGTGGCAGGGAATTGCGGTTCGTCGGCGAATGACTTGGCCGCGTGGTTCAAAGGACTAGAAACGTCAGGCATCTCGCTTAACGTAGCCTCGCTCGCCGGACACAATACGATTCGCCGCGCGGGCATGAACGGCGACTTTGATCGCGCGCCTACGCCCGAAGAGTTACAAAAGATGCGCGACCTCACCGAAGCTGCGATGCGCGCGGGGGCGGTGGGTTTCTCGACGGGGCTGGAATACATCCCCGGCACTTATGCCAAGACTGACGAGATTGCCGAGATGGCGAAAGTCGCGGCTGGTTACGGCGGCTTGTATGCGACGCACATGCGTGACGAAGGTTTGCAAATCGAACAGTCCATCGCTGAATCGCTCAAGATCGGCGAACTCGCGCATTGCCCCGTCGAGATTTCGCATTTCAAACTCGACAGCAAGAAGCGTTGGGGCTTGAGTACGATGACGACGAAACTCATCGCCGACGCGCGCGCTCGCGGACAGCAAGTCACGGTGGATCAATACGCTTATCCGGCGGGCGCGACGAACATCGGCATCATCTTTCCTTCGTGGGTGTTTGAAGGCGGCGCAGACAAAACCAAAGAGCGATTGGCGGATAAAGCCACGCGCGAAAAGATCAAGACTGAAATTCTGGCGACGATGAAAAGCGAAGGCTTCGATGACCTGAGTTATTTGTATATTTCGAGTTATCAAACCGATCCGAGCTTCAAAGGAAAAAACGTAGCCGAAATCGCGCAACTCACCGGCAAAGGCAAAACGCCCGCCGCCCAAGTCGAACAGGCTTGTGAGATTCTCGCTAATGAACGTGCGGGCGTCGTCTTGCGCAAAATGTCTGACGCCGATGTCGAACGCATCTTCAAACAGCCTTTCACGATGGTGGCCTCTGACGCAGGCGTGATTGATGTAAACAGCAAAAGCGTTCCGCACCCGCGCGCCTTCGGCAATAACGCGCGCGCGTTGGGCGTATTCGTACGCGAAAAGAAATTCGTCAGTTTAGAGGAAGCTATTCGCAAGATGAGTTCGCTGCCCGCGCAAACCTTCAGCTTGTGGGATCGTGGCTTGCTGCGTCCCGGCTTGGCGGCGGATGTGGTCGTGTTTGATGAAGCCAAGATCACTGATAACGCTACGTTTGAGCAGCCGAAGCAATACGCGACAGGGCTGGCTTACGTGCTGGTCAACGGGCAAGTTGTGATTGAACGTGATGCGCATACGGGCGTGAAATCCGGTGTGATTTTGCGCGGACTCGGCGCGCAGTAATGGCAGTACGGGGAGCGTTAGTGACCTGAGCATTCACATTGCTACGCAATAGATGCCAGCGAAATGCCTCAGGTCGCTAACGCTCCCCGCACTACCTTTTCATTAACGGAGAAAAGTATTGGTTGCTTATGCGACCGGCGGCGACACCTGACGAAGCGCCACGCCAGCCCTTCGCGTGGGATGCGACCGAACGCGCGAAGCTCGTGAAAGAAGCGGCGGCGGCGAATCAGCCGGTTGAGTTGAAAGCCTGCCAATCGCTCAAGCAGCAGGAAATTAAATTGCCGTGATGAGAAGGCAGCCGTCTTTTCATCGCTTAACACTAATCTCTGTCCAGGAAAGCAGCTTAGGAGAAAAATGAAAGCACTGAATTGTCTTGTTTGGTCGTTACTCATGGGAGTGTTCAGCCTTACTAATGCTCAAGAATTGAGTGAAGTAAAGTTTGTCACTTTAACCAAAGGCCAAGTCATTCACAGCCCAGAGCGCCATAATCGCATCATTACGAATTCGGAAGAATGGCCTGAGTTTTGGCGTCACACTACGGCCTCAAGAGTTGTGGGTAGGTTGTTGCCCAAACCCTTAAATATTGATCAACAAGCAACAATGAAAACCAGCGAGATGATGGCTCCTGACGTAGCAGCTATGAGACTCCCTGTAATTGATTTCTCTCGACAGAATGTTATCGGCGTGTTTCAAGGTGCGAAAACCACTGGAGGTCACGCCATTGAAATAACACGTATTGCGCGCACGCCCACGCAACTTCTGGTTTTTATAGATGAGCAAAGCCCCAAATCAGAATGTAAGCCGCAACCGCGCGATGCCCGCACTGCCGCTCATGTCGTAGTAATTCCAAAATACGATTTGCCTGTCACTTTCATTGGTAATCACGTTGCCCGTGACTGTGAGCTAAAACCGGAACTGATGGACTGGGCAGCCCACCTAACGGAACACTGTGCGAGTTGGGCAACAAAATTAAAAGCTGAAGTCAAGCTCTCCTTACAAAGCCAGCCTGTTTCTGACTACTCATTAAAAGTTATAACCGCGTGGACTGATTGGCCCCCAGGCATTGTCCAAAACTTAGTTGAAATTCCTCTCAAGTGAGGGGGTTGGCAAAGCGGGATTCTTAGTTGAAATTCTGTCTATCAGAAACCCAATAAGGAGACCCGAAATGTCCAAACCTGAACTCCATCAAGCGAATCTCC
>JANNUY010000283.1:0-17173 GCA_031414155.1 Acidobacteriota bacterium | reverse complement strand
GACGCGGCGCGTGCAGCACAAAATAATTTTGCTGCTCGATCAATCGCATTACGTTGTCGGCTCGCAACCGCTCAGACGCTGGCAGCATGTAATGCAACTCAGGTCGGCACGGTCCGGCTACATTGAAAAAACGCATAGCTTCCGTTTATCTCTCAATATGTTCACGATTCGCCAGCAACTTTTTGACTTGCTGATAGGAGTGTTTCCATTCATCGGTCGCTTTGAATTCGATTTTGCCATCTGGTTGGTCATCGATTGCGAGGCGATCTGAAAGGGCGAACGACGCTTCGCATTGCAGCAAACGCTTGAGCCGGGCGAGCAATCGTTTGGTGGGGAATGCCTCAAGCTCCGCGTCAGAGATTGGGTAAATGCTCTTGCGCTTCATTGTTACTCATCCGTCATCCCATTCTTGTTGTTGAATAACTACCGTACTCGCGCCACCGCCGTTTGCCATCCTTGATAAAGCGCCTCGCGTTCTTTGGGCGTCATCTTGGGGTTGAACTGTTTTTCGGCTTTCCATTGTTTGGCGATGTCGGCTTCGCTCTTCCAATAACCGACGGCGAGTCCGGCGAGAAAGGCTGCGCCGAGCGCCGTGGTTTCGGTGATCGTAGGGCGGATGACCGGAATGCCGAGAATGTCGGCTTGGAACTGGCACAGGAAGTTGTTGCGCGTAGCTCCACCGTCAATGCGCAACTCTTTGGCCTTGATGCCGGAATCGTTTTGCATGCACTCGACCACGTCGCGGGTTTGGTAGGCCATCGCTTCGAGCGCGGCGCGGGCAATGTGGGCGCGTTGGGTGCCGCGCGTGAGTCCGACCAGCGCGCCGCGTGCGTTTTGATCCCAATAAGGAGCGCCCAGTCCGACAAAGGCAGGTACGAAATAAACGCCGAGGTTTTCGTTGATCGAAGTCGCCATTGCTTCGGTTTCAGGCGCGCTGGCGATGATGCCGAGGCCGTCGCGCAGCCATTGCACAGCGGAACCCGCGACGAAGACGCTGCCTTCGAGTGCGTATTGTGTCTCTTGTTTTCCTAAGCGCCAGCCTATCGTTGTGAGCAAACCGTTTTTCGAGGCATTCGCCTTGTTGCCCGTATTCATCAGCAAAAAGCAGCCCGTGCCGTAAGTGTTTTTCATCATCCCCGGCTTAAAACAGCCTTGCCCGAACAGCGCGGCTTGCTGGTCGCCCGCGATGCCTGCGATGGGGATGCTTGCGCCGAGAATCATCGGGTCGGTTTCGCCATAAACCTCTGACGAAGATTTCACCGTCGGCAACATCGAAGCCGGAATGTTGAGTTTCGCCAGAATCTCTGCGTCCCACTTTTGCTTGCGAATGTCATAAAGCAAGGTGCGCGAAGCGTTCGATACGTCGGTGATATGCGTGCGACCGCCGGTGAGGCGATAGATCAACCAACTGTCTACCGTGCCGAAGGCGAGTTCGCCGTTATCGGCTTTGGCGCGCGCGCCTTTAACGTTGTCGAGCAACCACGCGACTTTCGTCCCTGAAAAATAAGCGTCGGTCACAAGTCCGGTTTTGCGGCGAATGACTTTGTCGAACTTGTCAGCTTTGAGCTTGTCGCAAATGGCGGCGGTGCGGCGGCATTGCCATACGATAGCGTTGGCGATGGGCTTGCCGGTCTTGCGTTCCCAAACGACGGTGGTTTCACGCTGATTGGTGATGCCGAGCGCGGCAATATCGCCGGGGCTGATGCGGGCTTGCGCGAGCGCCTGACGTACGGTGCGCAACTGTGATTGCCAGATGGCTTCGGGGTCGTGTTCGACCCAACCCGGTCGCGGGAAGATTTGTGGAAATTCTTGTTGGGCAATCTGCACGATGTTGCCACTCTGGTCGAACAAAATCGCACGCGACGAAGTCGTCCCTTGATCAAGGGCGAGAATGTATTTAGGCATCGCTGGTGAAACTCCTTGCTGAATAAGGTTTAGTACTACTTTGACGGTGGGCATTAAAGCACGAATGTGCGATTGTCGGTAGCCGACGTGTCTACTTCCAAATTCAACTCACCGCAGAGGCGCAGAGGTCTCGCAGAGTTTGCGCAGAGAGGGAGGGGAAGGTAGTTTTCTTTCTGGTCAGGGAGTGATTTCGAAGTTTTCCTCGAGGCCGTTGACCTTGCGGATGATGCCGCCGTCTTTGAGTACTTCGACGTTGAAGTTGAGCAGCAGCCCTACGCGCCAATCGCCGACTTGCAGGTAAGTCAGCAATTGCGCGATGTGAACGGGCGCTACGGCGTCAACGGCCTTGATCTCGACGGGAACCGTGTTGGCAACCAGAAAGTCGAGCCGATAACCGCACTCTAATCGCACGCCTTTATAAACCAGCGGCAGCGGATGTTGACGCTGGAACGGAATGCCTCGCAGCGTCATTTCACGCGCCAGGCATTCTTCATAAGCGGACTCAAGCAGCCCCGGCCCCAACATCCGATGAACTTCAATCGCCGCTCCGTTAATGGCATACGTCAAATCATTAATTCTCATACTCTCTCCTCAAAAATTCTCTGCGAATCTCTGCGAGACCTCTGTGCCTCTGCGGTGAGTAAGCCTTTGCATCGCTACTATTTGATTGGAAAAGAAAGACTCTCCTTCGTCCTCCCATTGGTCACGGCGAACGATTTCTTCCCCGCATCCACCGCCACCGTAATCATATTCGCCGCATCATTTGGCCCTTCAAGGTTGGCGATGAAGTTTTCCGGCGCGTTTTGTTCGGGCGTCAGAGTGATGTTGCGATGGCCCTGATAAAACGCTTTGATCGAAGGCAAGGCGCGAATGGCGCTAATCGTGTCGGCGCTGCCGCATTTGCGAGGGCCGTTGTTCATAATGGCTACCGTTGGCTTGAGCGAGTGCTGCACAGCAGTGTTGTTGCTCGTGTTCATGCCGTGATGGGTGACTTGATAAAGATCAACTTCGCCGACGAGGTTGGCGGGGCAGACGAGTTTGTGTTCGATGTTCCAGGTCAGGTCGCCTGCGTCATAAAAATCGAACGCGCCATATCGCAACAGGAAGGCTACGCTGCGGGCGTTGTCTGACGGGTCTTCTTCTTTGAGCGCGCCGAGTGCGCCCGATTCGCAGGCAGGGTTTTTTGCGCCTGCCATGCTTTTGCCCGTGATGGTTTCGCGGCTGGCGGCCAGCACTTGCAACGTAACGGGCGGCAACCCGCTGGCGCGTTTCAGCTTGATCGTGTCGCCCGGTTTCAACGTCGTCGTTTTGTCTTTAACCGCCGCGCGATAGTCGGCATAAGCCTTCGGGTTGTCTTTATATTCTTTGATCTCAGGCAACAGCGCGCCACGATCATAGAAATTCACGACCTTAATGCGTTCGACCATTTGCGGGATTCCGCCGAAATGGTCTACGTGATAGTGCGTCAAGATGAAATGGTCTATTTGCGCAATGCCTGCTTGCTTCATAGCGGCTTCGATGCGCTTGGCGTCGCGGCCTTCAAAGCCCGGCCAGCCTGCGTCAACGAGAATGGATTCGCCCGCCGGCGTGACGATTAACGTAGCCGCGCCGCCTTCTACGTCAACGTAAAAAATATCGAGCGTGGTGCGGTTGGTTTGCGCGTAACCTGTAACGGCAAGGCACAACACGAGCGCCAACATTCTGAAAAGTTTCATTGGGATTCTCCGGGTGAAATAAATTTATACCGCTTGATTGCCGCTGCTCTCACGCAAAAACGCGAGCGTTTCGACTTGTTTATTTTGCGTCCATTCGGTGGCGGGATCGCTGCCGCGTGCCGACCAGATAAAAGCTGATGGATAGCCTTTCTCGATCAGCCAATTCAACCGATGAGTGAGGGCTTGCGTACGTTTTTGCCTTTTCAGTTCAGGCCAATCGCGTTCGTGGGCCGAAGCGAATTCGCCGACGAAGCAGGGATATTCGTCTAAAAAAACGTGCGGTGGCAGCTTGCTCTTGTTTTGTGCGTAATAGTGAAACTGATGCAGCGTCACGCCCAGCGCCGCCGAATCCCATTCGTCAATCGTCTCGCGGTGGGCAAAGCCGATGGTCGAGCGAAAGGCTCCGCGTGCGTTTATTCGCCGGACGCCTTCGGCAATGAAATCACGCATTACCTCGTGCGGCACGGTTTGTTTGTCATCGGCGGGAATCTGCGAAGGCGCGACGTTGCGCGGGTTCGTGCACCATTCCGGCTCGTTGATGAGTTCCCACGCATAAATCGTCTCGTGGTATTTTTCTGAAAGGTCGAGCAGCGGTTCGAGTACGTGATCGAAAAACGCCGCGCGCTTGCCCTCGTCAATCATCAGGTCGGCGCGTCCGCCTTTGACAACGGGCGTATTCGCCAAGGCCTCGCCGGGAAAGCCCCAGTGAAAGTCGAGCAGCACGGGTACGAGTTGCAATTTTAAGTCGCTGCACGTTTCGAGCAGAAAGACGAAATCTTCAAACAACTGCGGATGAAAGGCATGCTCGGCGGGCAGCGCTTGAGCGCGCCAGCGGTCGTTCACGAGTTGCGGCGCTTCGTTGCCGAAACCGTAATTCGTCCCGTCGGCTAACACGAACCAGCGCACGGCGAACAAGCCGAGTTCGGTGAATTGCAGCAAATCCGCCACGATGTCGCGGCGATTTTTCGCGCGCCACGCGGGCACGTCAGCGCCCGCCCACCCCGGCGGCGGAGCGCCAAAGTCCCAACCGTAATTGAGCCAGGGATAGTTAATACCGAGTTGAAAGTTAGTTGACGGCATAGCGTTTCGTTGGGGGAATCAGTCAGGTTCGTTTGGGCGGTGGAATCGGTTTCCCGCAACGCTGACACGGCACGGATTCGTTAATTTTTGATTTGGGAATTACTTGCTCGCGGCGACAATTTAGACACTGTCGCGCCAGTGATTTGCCAACCGTATGCGCAATAATCCAGGTAAAAATTGGGTTCATACGTCACCTCGACTCAATGCAAAAGGCGCGGTTTCACCATGCCGCCGCTGACATCAGCGATGTGATGAATCACGGTGAAGGCGCTTTCGTCAATTTCGCCGATGATGGTTTTGATCTTAGAGATTTCGAGGCGCGTGACGACGCAATACAAAATCTCTTGCTCAGTTTCGCTCAAGCCGCCGCGCCCTTGCACGACCGTAACGCCGCGATTGAGGTCATGCAAAATCGCCTGCCGAATCGCTGCGCTGTGCGACGAGATGATGGTGATGCCGTGATATTCCTCAATGCCGTAAACCAGAAAGTCTATCGTCTTGGAGGCAGCGATGTAGGTCAAAATCGAATACAACGCGGACTCGACGCCTAGAAAGAACGCCGCAGTCACGAAGATAAAAATGTTGAGCAGCAAAATTACATCGCCGACTTTCAACAAATGACTGTTTTTGCTGATGAGCAACGCGGCGATTTCCGTGCCGTCCAACACCGCGCCGCCACGCATCGCTAGCCCTATGCCTGCACCAATGAAGAATCCGCCGAAGATCGCCGTCAATAATTTATCCGGCGTTACGTCGGGATATTTAATCACTGTCAGGCAGAGCGAAAGTCCGCCGATGGCGAGCGCGCTTTTCAACGCGAACTTCCCGCCGATTTGCCGATAGCCCAGCGCGATGAACGGCAGGTTGATGACTAAAATTAACACGGCTAACGGCCAGCCCAATACATCAGACACCAGCATCGAAACGCCCGTGACGCCTCCGTCAATAAACCGACTCGACAACAGAAAGCCCTTGAGGCCCAGCCCCGCGCTGAGAATGCCCAGCACGATGAGTACAGTGTCTTTCAGTTCTTGCCACAAGGTTTTCATCAGCTTTGTAAAGGTTCGGGAAAATAAATGACCGCAGCGTAATTGTATGGCTGTGCGCCGATCTTGTCACTGCGCGCCGATTGCACATTCAACCTGCCTCGCCTTATAAAATAAAGTCATGCAAACCAAACCACTCGGAAACTCTGACTTGCACATCACTGCGCTCGGCATCGGTGCGTGGGCGATGGGCGGCGCGGGCTGGGCTTTTGCCTGGAGCGCGCAAGACGATAACGATTCGATCAAAGCGATTCACGCGGCACTTGATGCGGGCATGAACTGGATTGATACGGCGGCGGTTTACGGCCTCGGACATTCAGAGGAAGTCGTAGCGCAGGCGTTGAAAACTTATGGCGGCGCGCGGCCTTATGTTTTCACCAAGTGTGCGCGCGCCTGGAACGAAGAGCGCCAGATTGTGAAATCGCTCAAGGCCGATTCGATTCGGCAGGAATGCGAAGCCAGCTTGCGTCGCTTGCAGGTTGACGCGATTGATCTTTACCAGATTCATTGGCCTGAGCCGGATGAAGATGTCGAAGAAGGTTGGGCGACGCTGGCAAAGCTAAAAGAAGAAGGCAAGGTGCGTTGGATTGGCGTCTCGAATTTCAACGTCAGCCAGTTGCAACGCGCGCAAGCCATTGTGCCGATCACTTCGGCACAGCCGCCTTATTCGCTGGTACGGCCCGAAGCCGAAGCCGATGTATTGCCGCACGCACTGGCACACAACATTGGCACGCTGGTTTATTCGCCGATGGGTTCGGGCTTGCTTACCGGAGCGATGACGCGCGAACGGTTGAACTCGTTCGCCGCTGACGATTGGCGCACGCGCAATCCGCAGTTTCAGGAACCGCTCGTCACGCGCAATCTGGCTTTCGCCGATAAGCTCAAAGAGATTGCTAAGCGTCACGGACGCACGGCGGGTGAGGCTGCGATTGCGTGGACGTTGCACAATCCTGCTGTGACCGCCGCGATTGTGGGCGTACGCAATGCCGAACAAGTCGAAGGTGTGAAAGGCGCGTTGAGTTTTCGTTTGAGCGAAGACGAATTCGCTGAGATTACCGCGATACGAAATGCTTTGGCCTGAGTTGAACCAACCATTTGTTTATGACTTGTCCGATGCCGAGGTGACGCTTGTTCCAGCGTTCTTCGATGCGGCGGAAAGCGATGTTTATTTGGCGGCCTTGCGTCACGCTACGGTGTGGGGACAAGGCCGCTTGACGCTTTGGGGCAAAACGCACGACGAACCGCGACTGACTGCGTGGTATGGCGACGCGGGGAAAATTTATAGCTACTCTGGCATCGTGCTGAATCCGCAACCGTGGACGCCGTTGCTGCGCGAAATTAAAGCCCGCGTTGAGGAAGCCGCGCAAACCCAATTCAACAGCGTATTGCTCAACCTCTACCGTGACGGACGCGACAGCAACGGCTGGCATCAAGACAACGAACCTGAACTAGGTCGCAATCCCGTCATCGCTTCGGTCAGTTTCGGCGCGGTGCGACGCTTTCAGATGCGGCATAAGCTGCGCAAAGAACACAGGCTTCACCTAGATTTGCCGCACGGCAGCCTGTTGCTGATGGCAGGTGCGACGCAACACACTTGGCAACATCAAATTCCTAAAACCGCCAAGCCCATTGGCGAACGCATCAATCTCACGTTTCGCGTGATTCGATAGGCGGAAATTCATCTCACACAAAGGCGCAAAGCCTAATCAAGGCAGGCTTCATATTTCTCTTCATAAATATTTTGCGTCTTCGCGTCTTTGCGTGAGATTGGCAGATTATTTTCGTTTATGACGGATGTCGCTCAACCACCAATCGCCGCTGTTTTGGCTGACGTGCAACTTGGCTTGAATGAGGTCGCCGACTTTCAGCCCTTCGATTAACTTGGGGTCTTTGACGGGGAACTTCATGGTCATGCCTTCCATGTAATCAGGGATGGTTTCGTGTTCGACTTCCAGCGTATTGATCTCGCGATAAATGGCTCCGATCTTGCCGGTGAGCGCATAAATTTTGGGCGGCAGGTTTTTCACATTCAGCGTGGGCGTTGGCCCTATTGGACGCGGCGTAATGCCGACAGCATTGGTCGGTGTGGGCGTAGGCGTAGGCTTTGTCACTGGTTTACGTTTGCGTTGGGCACTGGCTGACAAGGTCAGGCACAACGTCAAACCTATCAACAGCACACTGAAAACTCGCCGATTCAAAGTTGAAAACATAAATCGTTCTCCTCAAAAATCTTGCTGGATATTTTTTCGCCAACCCGTCTTGCCGCCCTCGGCTGCGGGTAGTAGGATGCCCGCGCGTTCGGCAATTGCCTTTTTTAGCAACCATATAGCGTTTTCGCGCTGAACGTTTGCATGAAGCAGGGCATCACAAAACCAATGTAAACTAACACGCAGTTCAGTTCTGACGAAGAGGTAAGCAAGCCATGTTACGGCTCGAACCAGGCAAAACACTCTCTCACTATCGCATTATTGAAGAGTTGGGGCAGGGCGGACAGGCTACGGCGTGGAAGGCCGAAGATACTCGCTTGCATCGCCTCGTCGTCGTCAAAACCCTGCTGCCTGAACTTGCCGCCACCGAAGCCGCCCGCGTACGCTTTGAACGCGAAGCCCGCCTGCTTTCTTCCCTTGATCATCCGAACATCTGCACGGTTTTCGATTACGGCGAAAACGACGGTTTGATTTATATGGTCATGCCCTTCATTCCGGGGCAGACGCTGAAACAATTTCTGGCCGCCCACAACGCTGCTGGAAACGGCAAGCCGCTCGAACTGAAACTGGCGCTTTCGCTCATCACGCAAGTCGCCGAAGCCCTTGTGGCCGCTCACGCGCGTGGCATCGTCCACCGCGACATCAAGCCCAGCAACGTCATCGTCAACGCCGAAGGCCAAGTCAAGGTGCTTGATTTCGGCCTCGCCAAGCGAGTGGATTTTGAAGGTGGAATGACTGACAAGTCAGTGACAGAAGTCGGCGTGCCTTATGGTTCGATGGGTTACGGTTCGCCCGAACAGGCCACCGGCGACCGCGTAGATCATCGCTCTGACGTATTCAGCCTCGGCGTATTGCTTTACGAACTGCTTACCGGCACGCCGCCCTTCACCGGACGCAATCGCATCGAAGTCTTTCACGCGGTTATCAACGCTACGCCGCGCGTGTTGCGGTCTTATGCCGCGCTGGCTCATCAAACTGATGCCACCGCACTCGCATACTTACAAAGACTGCTCGACCGCGCGCTCGAAAAAGAAGCTGTCGAGCGCATTCCCACGATGGTCGAATTCCGCGATGCCCTGCGGCGATTGTGGTACGAAACGGCGACGGGCAATTCAGCCCAACCCGTTGCGGCAGAACTGCCACTCGCGCCCGTGCCGGTTCCTATTCCGCCTGCGCCGAAAAACAAACGCAGTTCGTGGCGCTTGACCGAAGCGTTGGGCCGCGTGTTGAGCGGTTCAATCTTGCATCGCAGCAAAGCGCCTTCGCGTTCGGGCAGTCAGTCTATGAACCAGTCAGGTACGCTTAACATAGGCAGCCGCGCGACCTCTGTGCCCAATCGGCCTTCGTCAACGACGATGGCGGCCAATCGGCCTACGCCGGAAAGGTTCTTTCAGCCTGCGCCCACGCTCGTGCGACCTGAATCGTGGGGTACTGAAACCAAACACACGATTGCCGTCATACCGTTCAAAAATCTGTCAGGCAATTCAGCGGATAGCTATTATGAGTTCTCGCTGGCTGACGGACTCATCACTGAACTCGCACACGTGCAATCGTTGGTCGTGCGGCCTTCGTCATACGTTGCGCAATACGTTGGGCAAACGATTGATCCGCGTCAGATTGGCGAAGAACTCGCCGTCAACGCCGTGCTGACGGGCAGCTTTCTTAAAACGCCTGAGCGCTTTCGGTTCAACGCGCAACTTATCAACGCCAAAACCGGCGACCTGATGTGGTCTGATAAAGTAGACCTTTCGTCGCGCGACCTGCTCTCGATGCAAGACACCATTGCCGAGCGTGTCATCGCCGGACTCAAACTCAACCTGAGTTCAGAAGAACAACAGCGCATCGAAAAGCCGCTGACTTACAGCCCCGAAGCCTACGAATTTTATTTGCGCGGACGCGACGTGCTGTTTCGCTATACGGCGCGCACCTTCGACGACGGCGACCTAGACGTAGCCATCAAGATGTTTCAGCAAGCCTTGCGCCTTGATCCGCAATTCGCGCGCGCACACGCGGCGTTGGGGCGTTGTTACATTCACCACGCGCAAGGTTATGGCGGCGAGCAGTATTACGCGCTGGCCGAACAGTCGCTGCAACGCGCGCTGTCGCTCGACCCTGATTTGACCGGCGCGCGCTTGCAGATGGTTTACGTGCATTTGCATCGCGGCGAAAAAGAAAAAGCTCTGTCGTTATTGGCTGACATACGCCGCGAGATTCCGAACGACCCGGCGGTGTTGATCGCGGCGGGTACGCTTTATCGGTTGAACGGGCAGTATGAAAAGGCGCTCAAGCAATATGACCGTTTGCTCGAAATCAATCCGCGCGATGTGGTTATTGCCGCTTATAACCGTGCGCGAATTTTCAGTTATCAGCAATGTTACGAAGAAGCTCTTGCCGCGTTAGGCGAAGGCAGCAAGCTCGAACCCGAACATCCGCTGATTATTTCGTTCACGGCGGTCGTGTTGTTCAATCAAGGGCGTGCGAACGAGTCGCTGGCGATTGCGCAGGAAGCCTTGCGGCAACATCCGCACTTCGACGCGCTGCGGGTGCTGATTGCCCGTTGTCTGAGCGCGCAAGGCGAACACGAAGAAGCGCAAGGGATGATTACGCCGCAGGTGAAAGAAACGGCGGCGGCTGATTACGACATAGCGTTTTGGCTGGCTTCGTTTTATGCGATGGAAGGCTTGAACGACGAAGCGATTGAATGGTTACGGCACGCGGTCAAGCTGGGCAACGAGAATTATCCGTACTTCGCACGCAACTCGAAGCTCAACAACTTGCGCGACGATCCGCGTTTTCTTGATCTGATGAACGATTTGAAATTGCGTTGGGAAAAGAGGAACTAAGCCGTGTCCACGCTGGAGCAACTCAGAGAACGAATCAATCTTCGACTCGACGAAAGCCACGTCGGCATTAGCGAAGCCGTGTCTGAACTCGCGCCTGAAGACTTGGTCGAATTGCTCAATCAACTGACACTCATCGAAGCCGCTTCGGTCGTGATGATGTTGCCCGTGCCGCGCATCATTGAATTGCTCGACCAGCCCACGATGTCACGGCGCTCTGCCATTCTCGAAAAGCTCGATCCCAAGCGCGCCGCGCAGGTTATCGAAGGCCTTTCTGCCGACGAACGCACCGACATCGTGCAACAGATGGGGTTGCATGAACGCCGCCGCATCCTCGCCCAGGTCAACACCGAAACCAAAAACGAACTCGAACATTTGCTGCAATACGCCGATCACACGGCGGGCGGCATCATGACGACGGAGTTCGTCTCGTTCTCGCCTGAGATGACCGTGGGCGATGCGCTCAAACAGATTCGCACGAGTTCGCGCGACAAAGAGTCTATTTATGCCTGTTACGTGCTGGATGACCGCAAGCATTTGCTCGGTGCGGTTTCGCTGCGCGACTTGGTGATGGGCGAAGTAGAACAGTCGCTCACGAGCGTCATGCGCCGCAAACCCATCACGGTTGAAGCCCAAGAAGATCAGGAATCGGTCGCGCGAAAAATCGCCAAATACAATTTGCTGGCCGTGCCTGTCATCGAACGTGACGGCAGCGTCGTTGGTTTCGTCACCGTGGACGACGTACTCGACGTTGTGACCGAAGAACAAACCGAAGACATTCTCAAAATGGCGGGCATCAAAGCCGATGCGCTCGACAAACCCTATTTCGACAATTCGATTTTCAACGTCGTACGCCAGCGCGTCCCCTGGTTGATTATGCTGTTTATGGGTGGCTTGCTGACGATCAAGGTGTTGCACAGCTTTGAGGCCGAACTAGACAAAGTCGTCATGCTGGCGTTTTTCATTCCGCTGTTGATCGGCACGGGCGGCAACGCCGGATCGCAAACCGTAATCACTGTCATCCGTAGTCTCTCGCTCGGCGAGATTACCGTTCAGAATGTTTGGAAAGTGTTGTTGCGCGAAGCGACGACTGGTTTGCTGGCGGGATTGCTGTTGAGCGTCGTCGCTTTCGGCTTAGGCTATTGGATGTCTGGCAACATCAGAATCGGTGTGACTGTGGCCGCCACCGTAATTGCGATTTGCGTATGGTCAACCGCTGTCGGTGCATTGATTCCTATTGGCGCGCATCGCATTGGCGTAGACCCCGCCGTACTCTCTGCGCCGATGATTTCAACGTTGGTAGATGCCACTGGCCTCTTGATTTATTTGACGATTGCGCGCCTCATACTCGGGCAAATTTAATCTCACGGTTTACTCTTTCTCATCTTTTCCCCCTCAGAAAGCAACGAAAACTTATGCCTCACTTTATTTTCTGCATGCTGCTGGGCGGATTGATGTTTTTTCAGTCTGCGATTTTTGCGTTTTCGCAAAATCCATTCTGCGCCGTACTGCGTTTGCGCAATGCGCCGCAATTCGAAGACCTCGATAAACTCAGCGCCCTGACCGTCGGCGATTTTAACGGCGACGGACGCCCCGATCTCGCGCTTACGCTCAACGACACGGTCAGGCAAAATTACGCCGTATTGATTCGCTTAAACAACGGAGCCAGCGGATTCAACGCGCCGCTGACGTTCACTGTTGAAGCCAATCCGCTCGCCATCGCAGCGGGCGATTTTAACGGCGACGGCAAAGCAGATTTAGTCTTAGCCCATCGCGCTTCGGGCGAGTTTCTGCGCTTTTATCAAGGGCAAGGTGACGGCACTTTCAACGCAGGCGCACAGCTTGCACTCGTGCAACCGCAAGACATCGCGGCGATCACGTCGGTTGATTTGACCGGTGACGGACGGCCTGAGTTGATCGTGCAAAGCGATAATTTCCGTGATGAAAATCAGGTCATCACACCTTTCGTGAACGTGTTGCGTAACAGTGGCAATGGGGGATTCAGCCTGGCCGCGCGCATCGAAGGCAAAGGTGCAATCGCTGCCGATTTCAACCGTGATGGCAAGCCCGATTTGGCGCTCACGCGCGGCGATGCGTTGCGCGTGCTAGTCGGACGCGGCGACGGAACCTTTGGCGCAGAGTTAAATCAATCCACGCCTTTGCGCGAAATGCAGCACTCGCTCACCGCAGGCGATTTCAACGGCGATGACAGAATAGACATAGCGGCGACGACTAACTCGTTGGCGAATGCGACTGGCGGCCAGCTCGTCGTGTTACCGGGCAATGGAGCAGGTGATTTCACCGAACGCCTCACCGTGGTTGATGTGCGCAGCTCTGTTCAACTCGTACGCGCAGTGCGTGTCGCCGGTCGCACCGATCTCGTGGCAGCCGACGAAACCGCCGCAACCTATTTGACCAATAATGGCGCGGCATCCTTTCGCCGCGATGACACCGTCGTCGCGCCGGGCTTGCGCGACGCTGTTGTGGCCGATTTCAACGGCGACGGACGCGATGATTTCGCCACGCTCACGCAAACCGTCACCTTGCTGTTCAACAACGGCAGCGGCGGATTTACCGACGCGCCGCTCATCACTGAACCGCGCAACACCTTTCTCAAAATTGCGCTTGGCGATGTGACGGGCGATGGACGCGACGACCTCGCCGCGCTCGAAGCGCCCAATCAACTCACGATCTTGCGCGGCGACGGCGCGGGACGTTTCGCGCGCGCCCAGCAATTCACGCTCGGCGAAAATCCGACCGACATATTGATCGCCGATTTCAACCGCGACGGACGCCGCGACGTGGCAGCGTTGAGCCGCGCAGGCGTGAGCCTTTATCTCGGCAACGCAGGCAGTTTGGGCGCAGCGACGAATTTCAACGTCGGCGCTGATCCGCTGAATTTCACTGCGCTTGATTACGACGCCGACGGACGCCTTGATCTGGCCGTCACCTTAAACAATCAAAGCAATGTAAGTTTGTTGCGCGGCAATGGCAGTGGAGCCTTTGACGCGCCGCGCAACGTGGCGCGTGCGGCCAATAATGCTGAAATCATCAGCGCCGATTTCAACGGCGACGGACGCGGCGACTTGCTCATCGCATCCAGCGTCGCATCGGGCAATGACCGTGCTTATGCGTTGACCAGCAACGGCGACGGCAGCTTCACTGAACGCGGCAGTTACGACATTGGCAGCGGCGCGCGCAAACTCGCGCTCGGCGATTTCAACGGCGACGGACGCGCCGACATGGCGATTGGCAGCACGATGGCTTCGAGCGCCGCCAGTGACATCGTTGTCTTGTTCGGCAATGGTGTTGGGGGCAACGGCACGTTCACACCGACACCGCGCGTCGAATGGGGCAACAATCATGCGCCGCTCGCCGTCGCCGATCTCAACAGCGACGGGCGCAGTGATTTGATATTGAGCAACGTACGCGATTCGCTGTTGCTGTTGACAGGCGACGGTGCGGGGCGCTTCCCCTTTAATTTCGACCGCGATGGCTTGGCCTTTCCGCGCAGCTATTTTTTGTTGGGCGGCGCGTTCAATGATTTGGTCAGCAAAGATTTGAACGGCGACGGCTTCCCCGATTTCGTGCTGGCCGGACGCGGCCTCACCGTGTTGTATGGCGCTTGCTTGCGCACGGCCACACCACTCGCGGCAGTCTCGGCGGCGAATTACCTCGCGCCGCTCGCGCCCGAAATGATTGGCGCAGCATTCAGTACGCGACTCGCAATCAGCATCGCACGCGGTGGCACGAATCCGTTGCCTACGAATTTGGCAGGCACGAGCGGAACCATTTTTGACAGCGCGGGCGTGTTGCATCAGTTGCCGCTGTTTTATGTTTCGCCCGCGCAGGTGAACTTCCTCACACCGCGCAACGTCGCGCAAGGCAATGCCGAATTGCGCATCACCAGCGGCGACGGCGCTTATGCCGTAGGCAGCGTCTCCATCGCTAACACTGCGCCGGGCATTTTCACTGCCAACGGCAACGGCAACGGCGTAGCAGCAGGCGTGGCCTTGCGCGTATTTAACAACGGCGCGCAGGTGTTTGAATCCATCCTGCAATCCAACGGCTCGTCTTTCGTGCCACTGCCGATTGATCTGGGGCCGGAAAACGAACTCGTCTTTCTTGTCTTGTTCGGTACGGGCTGGCGCTATCGCAATAACGCGCCCGTCACCGTCACCATCGGCGGAACCAACGCCGAAGTCACTTTCGCTGGAGCACAAGGCACGCTGCTGGGCTTAGACCAAATCAACGTAAGATTGCCGCGTTCGCTGATCGGACGCGGCGTGCTTAACGTCGTCGTCACCGTCGGTAATCTCCCCACGAATACCGTCCAAATCCAAATCAAATAGGAGGGGTTCACCATGTTGTCTCGCAACTTTACTGCTCGTCGTATTGCTCTATGCTTGTTGGTCGGTTGTTTCGTATGGCTCGCGCCAGCGCCCCAGCACACTACCAACACCGTGCAAGCCAAAGCCCTTACTCAAACCGGCTGTGAAAATTTTGAAATCGGCCCGCCCCAGCAAGTCGTGCCTGCGGGTTTCAAGATCGAATTCACGCGCGATCTCAACAACGACGGCTGGCTCGACTTGGGCGTCGTTGATACGAACGCGCAACTCGCCATTTGGTACGGCGAAACCGGCGGCCTCAGCTTTCGGCAAACAGAGCCGTTGATGGCGGCACAGCCCGTGACGATTGATGATTTTGATGGTGACGGCTATCAAGATTTGCTCACGCCGCAAGGCCTGTGGCGCAACGGCAATGAGCGTTTCTTCGCGCTCACGGCGGCTGCGCCGGAACAAAGCACAACGTTGGCGACCGGCGATTTCAACAGCGATGGCAAAGCGGACTTAGTGACCACTGAGGCCGGTAGCTTACGCATTCGATTGAGCAACGGTGACGGCAGCTTTACCTCATTGGCCGCAGTGCCGTGGAGCCGCGAAATCAAAAGCGTCGCGGTGGCGGATTTTAATCGTGACAACAAACTCGACTTATTTATCACCGGTGTTCCAGCGTCCGCCACCACGCGTCCCAGTGAGGACTTCGGCTTTTGGGTCTCTGTGAACTTTGGCGATGGGCGTGGTGGATTCACTTTTGCCCAACGATTCGCAGATTTCTCTCCTGTCGATCAGGTGGCGGCGGCTGACTTTAACAATGACGGTGCGGCTGACGTGGTTTTTCACTCGCGCAACGATCAAGGCAATACGCCTTATTACATCAACGATGGCAGCGGCAATTTCCCTGAGAACCTCAGAGGTAGTTTTGGGGACAACCGTTTATTTGGCGAAGGCTCATTCAGCCTCGGCGATTTCAACGGCGATCAGAAGGTTGACGTGTTAAGGACAGAATTATACTTGGGCAGCACTGCTATTTTGCTGAATAACTATCCCAACTTCGTGCGAAAGGTTTATTTTGGAGGGTTAACGGCAACGGGCGATCTCAACCGTGATGGTCGCACTGACTTTATTTCAAGTTTGGGAGTTCACTTGAGCCGTTGCACGCCTGCGCCGCAAAAGCGACTCGCGGCGGCCTCGGCGGCTAGCTATGCCACGACGATGGCGCACGGTTCGATTGCCTCGATCTTCGAAGCCAATCTCGCATCCGCCGCCACGACAGCGCGCACCGTGCCTTTGCCGTTTGAACTCGCCGGAACCGCCGTGCTGGTTGAACGAGACGGCGTGCAATCATTCGCCCGTTTGCTTTTTGTTTCACCTACACAAATCAACTTTATCGTTCCCGACAGAGTTCCGCGCTTTTCCGGCGTGATCAGCCCCGGCCCCGCAACGGTCAAAGTGCTGCACGCCAATAACGAAGTCTCGTTCGGCGATATAACGCTAACCACCGTAGCCCCCGGCCTCTTCGCCGCCAACGGCAACGGACGCGACGTGGCGGCGGCTCAGGTGTTACGCGTCAGAGGCACGACGCAAACTTATGAAAATATCGCGCGCTTCGACGCGGTGCTTAACCGGTTCGTACCCGTGCCGATTGACGTGAGCCGCACCGACGAAGAGGTTTATCTAGTTCTTTACGGCACCGGCTTGCCGCAAGCCTCCTGTTTGTCGAACGGGCAATGTTTTTTCACCGGCATGAGTTTAACGGCGGGCTGTACATCGTTGTCGCTAAGATACGTGGGACGACAAGGCAGTCTTGCCGGACTAGATCAAATCAACGCACTGCTCCCGCCTTCGCTGGCGAGAACTGGCTTGCTTAACGTTATCTTTCTCAACGGCAACAATTCACCCTCTAACACGGTGCAGATTGAGATCAGGTGAAGAGTAACGGCAGGAACGGTAGCGCAATTTGCCGAGATTGCGCAGCGTGGTCAGATAACCCTTATCGAAACGACGGACGCCGCGCGCCCAGCGGAATCGCAAGGCGCG
>JANNUY010000282.1:0-4016 GCA_031414155.1 Acidobacteriota bacterium | reverse complement strand
AAGATTACCGCTTGCTGAACACGCCGACCGCCAACGACGTAGCGCCTTATTTCCGCGAGTGGGTCGAACACGAGACCGATGACGAATTCTGGCGAGCCGTCAAAGTCAAAGACCATTACAGCAAGATGAAGGTGAAAGCCTTGCACGCCGGAGGTTGGCACGACATTTTTAGCGGCGGCTCGATTCGCAATTTCATGGATATGCAGAAGCAAGCCGCGACGCCCGAAGCGCGCAACGGACAGCGTTTGCTGATGGGCGCGTGGTCACACGGCGAGACTTCGCCCGAAGGCAAAATCGGCGACGTGACTTTCGGCAAACAGGCGGTGTTGGACATGAAGGCGACGATTGCGGCTTGGTACGATTACGTGATGAAAGGCAAACAGAACGAGTTTGCGAGCGACGCGCCAGTTAGGATTTTTGTGATGGGCGACAACGTATGGCGCAGCGAAAAAGAGTTTCCGTTAGCGCGTACGCAATACACCAAATACTTTTTGCATTCAGACAAAAGCGCGAACTCAGTCAAAGGCGACGGCGCGCTTTCGACGGTGATGCCAAAAGCCGAAAAGCCCGATACGTTTGAATACGATCCCGCGAGTCCGGTGCGCACCATGGGTGGACGCTTGTGCTGCTGGGGCTTGCTGCCCGGCCCCGCCGATCAACGCCCCAACGAAGCGCGCGACGATGTGTTGGTTTATTCGACACCGCCAATGGCGCAAGACACTGAAGTGACGGGTTTCATCACGATGGAACTTTACGCTGCGACTTCGGCGGCGGACACCGATTTCACTGCGATGATCGTTGACGTAGCGCCTGATGGTTACGCCCGTTATCTCGGCGACGGCATCATCCGCGCGCGCTATCGCAACGGTACGCAAAAGGCCGAACCTATTACGCCGAATCAGGCGACGAAATACACGATTGATTTGTGGGCGACGAGCAACGTCTTCAAGGCCGGGCATCGCTTGCGCGTATATGTTTCGAGCAGCAACTTCCCGCGCTTCAATCGCAACTTGAATACGGGAGAGAAGACGTATGGCGGCGTGCGAATGGTGAAAGCCAATCAGACGATCTATCACGACGCCGAACATCCGTCGGCGCTGGTGTTGCCGATCATTCCGCGCAAGTGATTTGGACGAGAAGCGTCAGCATTCTTCCAGTAAGGCGAAGTATTGTTCGCGGCTGATACCGGCAGTGCGCAGGTTGTTCTTGATGATGAAGACCGGAATGCTGTGGTATTTGGGAATGACAACCGGGCGCAACACGCCGGGTTTAGTGAAGACGAGATGATCGCCCTCGGTTCTGACGTGCGTGAAACCGTCAAGTTCGAAGACGCACTGCAACACCTGATAAGAGACTGGGCTAAGTTTTGGCATGGGCAAATGTCAGTGGCAATGCCGCAGGTTGCGAACTGATAAATTTTGGCCCGGCGAAGGTCTGTCGTCGTCTTACAAAACCGGCTTCTTCGAGAATCTGGTCGAGCGTACCCATATTCTCGGCTTCCGCGAGAAACAGGCGCACGGCCTCTAGCACATTGTTTTTGGCTTTAGCTTCCGTGCCGCCGCAGGACGATACGTCGAGTTGCGGCGCATATGCCACGAACAGCCTGCCCTCTTTGAAGATTTGGATGGTGAATTGAATTTCCATAGTGATCGCAATTTAGCATTACTTGTGCGGGCGGCAAAAGCCTCGCGGGGTAGCACGATTTTTTCTGAGGCAAACTGATGTCAATTACGATTGCCGCGCGAATAAGTTTGCTGGCGCGCATTCAAGCTGAAAGCGTAGGTGCAGCTTTGCAAACAGCCCATCCAAATCTGGAAGTGGCTTATCATTTTCGCACTTCGCTCGGTGATCAACGCGCAGACGATCCGCTGTGGCAGATGCCTGAGAAAGGCGTATTCACCGCAGACTTTCGCGCAGGCTTGTTAAACGGCGAGTTCGATTTGGTAGTGCATTCGTGGAAGGACTTACCAATTGAAACGGATGGCAAGACAGTGGTCACGGCTACGTTGCCGCGCGGCGATCAGCGCGATGTGCTGCTGGTGCGGCGTGATCGGTGGGAGCGGCGAAAGCCTGACGATGAGTTTGTCGCACTTACATCTTCGCCGCGTCGCGCTTTCAATTTAGCTGAATGCCTGCCACAAGCCTTGCCGAAAGTTATATCAAAGATTCGCTTTGTACCGGTGCGCGGCAACATCAATACGCGCGTCGCCAAGTTGTGGCATTCGTTGCCTGACGGTTCACAACCTGACGGTCTGATCGTTGCCAAAGCCGCGTTAGATCGTTTGCTACCAGCGAATGATGAATTGCGTCCCGCGCTCATGCAATGTCACTGGATGGTCTTGCCGTTGAGCGTGAACCCGACGGCTCCGGCGCAAGGGGCACTGGCGATTGAGATTGCCGCGTCGCGCGCAGAATTGCGCGAACTTTGTCAGCCGGTGAATTGCACGGCTACGTTTGCGGCGGTCACGCGCGAACGCGAAATCCTGTCGGCACACGGCGGCGGTTGCCACTTGCCGCTGGGTGCAAGCGTCGTGCAACGGCCTTACGGACAAATCGAATACGTACGCGGAGTGACCAGCGACAACACGCTTATCAATGAGAGCAAGTTGATTTCACTTCGCTCACGCGCGCCGCGTTTGCCGCGCGCGCAACTGTGGCCGCTGGCAAGTAACGAGAACGAATGGTTTGATCGTGAGCCATTGCCTGATTTTGACGAAGCTGCATTGCAACAAGCTGAGGCTTTGTGGATCGCCAAAGCGGAAGCCTTGCCGATGAGTTATCAACTAAATGACGAGCAAATCGTTTGGGCGGGCGGGTGGAAAACGTGGCAGCACTTGGCACAACGCGGCGTATGGGTGAATGGATGCACCGATGGCTTGGGCGAGAGTGAAGCTCCGTTGCTTGAGTCGCTGGCGGGCAAATCATTGAACTGGTGCAAGCTGACGCATGCAGATGCGTGCGACTTGTTGACAGAAACTTCGATGCCGATAGTTGCAACTTATCGTTTGGTTTCGCGCGAAGTCGCTCCAGATTTAACCGGGCGTGACATGTTTTTCTGGACGAGCGGTTCGATTTTTTTACGCGCGTTGGCATTGGCTCCGTGGCTCAAAGGCAAGATTCACGCTTGCGGGCCGGGGCATACGCAAAGCGTTTTAGGGTGTGCGGGAATTCAGCCCCACATTTTTCTTTCGCGCGCAGCGTGGCTTAACGAGATGGCAGAAGACTGAAAGGCAGTTTGTGATGAATGAAGAAAAGCCCGATTCATATGCACGCTTGATGCGATTGCGTGCGAGCCGACATTTGCGCGACTTGTGCGCCGAGACTGAATTCAGTCGCGCGCAATTGATTCAACCTTTGTTTGTCGTCGAAGGCATCGAAGGCGAAGAACCCGTGCCGGGCTTGCGCGGCGTGCAGCGCCAAAGCCTGGTGAACGTTTGCCAACAGGTCGAACAAGACCTCGCGGCGGGCGTGACGCAATTCATTCTCTTCCCCGTGCCCGGCGAAAAACGTTCCGATCATTTCGATCATCGGTTCACGCAAAGTGTGATTCGTGAATTGCGAAAGCTATTCGGCGCGGCGTTTTGTTTGTGGGTAGACACCTGCCTTTGTTCGGCAACTTTGCACGGACATTGTGCCGTATTATCTGGCGAGAAAATCGCTCATGAAGAAACGCTCAACGCTTTGGCCAAAGCAGCGCGCGCCTTTGCCGAAGCGGGCGCTGACGGCATAGCTCCGAGCGATATGATGGATGGCCGCACGGCGCACATCCGAAAGACGCTTGATGCGAACGGTTTCGAGATGACGCCGATCATGAGTTACAGCACGAAATTCGCCAGCAACTTTTATGGGCCGTTTCGGGAAGCGGCTGACAGCGCGCCGCAATTCGGCGACCGGCGGCATTACCAACTCGATCCGCGCAATCGCACGGCGGCGATTGCCGCAAGTGTTCGTTGCGCGGATGAAGGCGCAGACCTGTTGATGGTCAAGCCGGGCATGACTTCGCTCGATTTGATTCG
>JANNUY010000281.1:0-3218 GCA_031414155.1 Acidobacteriota bacterium | reverse complement strand
CAAGTTTGAGTGTGATTGACGTGGCGGGCGTAGCCCGTTGAATTGGCATCCCCTACCGGCAAGTCAGAGACTTGCCGCACATCACTGCGGCACAGCCGCAAAGAATAGCCAGTGAGATAACGCAAAAGGCGGCGCGGCGGAAGTCGGCTACGGCACACGCGCCAGCCGCAAGGAACCAGCAAACGGGGCGAATACTTTGGGAGAAGCTCTCTCTCACTCCGGCGGCTTTTATTTGAGGTACTGCCGGAATGGGTGTGGGGAAAGCGGGAGGGCGGAACGGCTCCGCCGGGCAAGGTGGTTGTGCAGCTTGGGCGAAAAGGAAAAGGCAAGTTGAGGAAGGTTAAACTTCTCAACTCGCCTTTTGTTTTCTCAAACTCGTTTCTGCGCCCACACTACTGTTTTCCTTTTTCGAATTGCTCTATTTTGCTAAGGATACTATCAATTGATACGGCAACAGAATAACCAGAATTAACGACCTGCACGTTAATAGCGTTTTGCGCACTCTCCTGATTTCGTCCTCGAGTTTTAGATGTTTTTGGAGTTATTTGATTCACGGAAACAGTTTGAATTGCTGCGGGAACGAACTGAACAACAACACCGATAACCTTAAATTCTCTTTGTGTGATTTCTTTTTCCTCAATCTGTATAACTGGGCCTCCGCTGTTTCCTCCGTATGCAGGGCAATCAATGATAATGGTGCGTTGCAATGCATTTAATCCCGCAATAATACCCTTTCTAAGCAGCGGCTTGGAAAAATCAATTTGCGCGGTATTTAATATACCAAGGGTGACGGGGTAGTCAAAAATAATGGCATCGTTACCGACAAGTACGCTATCAAATCGCTTGCAGTTCTCTTTTGTAACACCCACTATCCCAGATGTATTTGTGACTATAGCACTTACTTCTGGCTCTAACGTTAAACTTGACTGCTTGCCATTGAAAGCATCCCTAGTACCAAAGCGAAAAGCTATAGCATCAACTTGTTCAGGTTGAAGCAAAAAACCTTTTTGCTTCAACCCAGTTAAATTTACCGTGAATTCGGATAGTTTATTTTCCGTTGAAAGCCGTGGCTGACAGAAAAGCTTCACGTTGGGATAAAAATCGCCTGTTTTAGGATTGGTGATAACGTGTTTTGCTGTAACAAAATACATACTCTTGGACGTATTGATAAAAAAACCTGTTCCTTCTTTCTTCGAGTCAATTTCGATGAGTACAGGATATGCAAGATTATCAGGCGGGATAGCATGACCATCTTGAGCTAATGCCTGGAACCCGGAAATTGTAATAAATACCAATGCAATAACTGGTCGTAGCTTATTTAACATCTTTTACGCTCCTTCTGTCTAACGTGACACGTCAACCATTCCATTTCATTCGCTTTCCAGCCTCGTCAATATGCGCAACAATTTACTGAAACGTTGACTGCTAAAAAAGTACGTTTAATGTTTTGTTTGCTTACAAGCGAAACATAAGCCCAGTCGCTTCGATGCGCAAATGTTAGGCGGTCAAAATTCACCTCATTCAAAGCCCTACCGCGAACGCCCCCCATCATCCAGCGCAAACACAAACAGCCCTTGCCCCGCGATGGTCGCTACGTATTGCTTGCCTCTGATCGAATAGCTGATCGGATTGCTCACGATTTGATAGCCCGCCATAAATTGCCACAACGCCTTACCCGTCCGCGCGTCGAGGGCGTAAAAATAGCCTTCGCTGCTGCCGCCGAAGACCAGTCCGCCGCCCGTCGCCAGCAAGCCCGCCATTGCCGGAGCGTGCAGGCGGAAAGCCCAACGCTCGGTACCCGTCAACGCATCCAGCGCCTTGACGACGCCGTAAGGTTCGACGCCCGCGAGGTCGCGTCCGCCGCCGCCTTCGAAAAGGTCGCCCGCGTGATAGCTCGCCGTCGCTTTGAAAAAGTATTGCGGATGATTTTCGCGCGCCAGCACATAAAACCAGCGGGTCTGTGGGCTATACGCCGGGCTGTACCAATTCGTCGCGCCGCCCAGGCCGGGATAAAGCAACGTGCCTTCCGTCGAAGGTTCGATGTTCGGCAATTTCAGCGGACGACCACGCGCGTCCAATCCGCTTGCCCAGGCACGCGCGTCCAATCCGCTTGCCCAGGTTTGTTTGATGTAAGGCGTGCCACGCAAAAATTCGCCGGTCACGCGGTCGAACACGTAATAAAACGCATTGCGATTAGCTTGCGCGATCAGCTTGCGCGGGCGGCCATTGATTACGCCATCAAACAAAACAGGCGTTTGATTGGCGTCCCAATCCCATACGTCGTGAGGCGTGAATTGAAAGTGCCAGCGCAACTTGCCCGTGTCGGCGTCAAGCGCGAGCAAGCAATCTGAATAAAGGTTGTCGCCTGCGCGCTCGTCGCCGTTCCAATCGGGCGCGGGATTGCCCGTCGTCCAATAAAGCAAATTCGTCTCGGCGTCATAAGAACCCGTCACCCACGTAGGCGCTCCGCCCGTGCGCCAGCTTTCGTTGGTCGGCCACGTCTCGCTGCCCACTTCGCCGGGCGCGGGAATCGTCCAGAACCGCCACAGCCGCGCGCCCGTCGCTGCGTCGTAACAATCCAGAAAACCGCGAATGCCGTATTCGCCACCGCCTACGCCGACGATGATTTTGCTGTTGAGCGCGAGCGGCGCTGCGGTCATCGTGTATCCGAGTTTGTAATCCGCCGCGATGACATCCCACAGCACCTTGCCCGTATGCCGATTGAGCGCGATGACGTGCGCGTCAAACGTGTTGTGATAAAGCGTGTCACCCAGAATGGCGAGGCCGCGATTGGGAATGCCGCAACAGCCGCGCGCATCGCTTGGTGTAGTGCGGCGATACGTCCACAACGGACGCCCCGTGCGTCCATCGAGCGCCGTGATGACGTGCGGCTTTTCGCTGAGATAAATCACGCCGTCTACTACGAGTGGCGAAGCCTCTACCTTGCCCGCGTCGCGCATTTGATAAACCCACGCGGGCTTGAGACGCGAGACGTTGGATGTGTTGATCTGCTTGAGCGGCGAATAACGCTGGCTTTGATAATTGCCCGAATACGTCAGCCAGTTGTGCGGCTCGCGTTCGGCTTGGCGGATGCGTTCGTAGGTGACTTGGGCATTTGCTGAAAGGGTGAGGAAAAGTAAGGCCGCGCAAAGAAAGGCGGTACGGGGAGCGTGAGCGACCTGAGCCTCGACGGCGCGCGCCTTCGGATCAATTGACAC
>JANNUY010000280.1:0-2389 GCA_031414155.1 Acidobacteriota bacterium | reverse complement strand
CTCGGCACCAGACACGACAGCGTCACCGAACTCAATCAAAACATCCTTGAGGCAGCCCTCTCTCACGGTCGGGCTACGGACACGCTTCGCGTTGATTCAATGGTTTCAACGTTTCCGTTTGCCGAAACGCGGTTTATGTTTGCCTGAGTTTGAATGCGGAGCAGGTCTTTGCATCGCGCGCGCTTTGCCTTGATGACCAATGAGCGAAAAGTCTACGAGATGACGATCTACGTTCACGCGGTCTACGCGCACGCGCACGCGGTCGCCTAAGTGAAAGCGTTTTCCCGCCCTGCCCACCAGTGCGTGAATGCGTTCGTCATAACGGAAATAATCATCAATCAACGTTTGCACGGCGACGAGGCCTTCGATGAATACATCATCCAACTCAACATAAAACCCGAAGTCCTTCACGTTGATGATCGTGCCGTCGTATTCCTCGCCGATGCGTTCGGCCATGAATTTGGCTTTGCGCCAATCGTCAATTTCGTGTTCGGCGGCGTCGGCGGCGCGTTCGCGTTCGCTCGATTCTTCGGCCATCACCTGCAAGTCGGCGAAGGCAAGCGGCGGCTGGCTTTTGAAAGAATCCGTCGCGCTGGTTTGCGCGCCGCGCTTGAGCATGCCGCGGAGCGTACGATGCACGAGCAAGTCAGGGTAACGCCGAATCGGCGAAGTGAAATGCGTATACGTCGCAGAAGCCAAACCGAAGTGACCCACATCACCTTTGATCGAAGCCGCGTAACGCGCGCGTTGCAAGGAACGCAACATCGCGTAAGCCAATACTTTTTCTTCAGGCTTGCCCGACAACTCTTGCGACAATACTTGGTAGTCGTGCGGCGTGACATCGCTAAACGGGAAACCGTAACCGAACGAATGCGCGAGTTCGGCGAATTCGATCACGCGCTGCGGTTCGGGGTCTTCGTGGATGCGATAAACGGCGGGCACGGCAAGGCGCGCGAAATGTCCGGCGACGGTTTCGTTGGCGAGCAACATGAACTCTTCGATCAAACGATGGGCGATGTTACGGTCGGCTTTGTGAATGCCCGCGATGCGGCCTTCGTCGTCAAAATTGAAGACGGCTTCTGGCAAATTGAAATCAATCGCACCGCGTTCGTTGCGCATCTTGATGAGGATGCGCGCCAATTCTTCCATCGTTTTGAATAAACTGAATTGCGGCGCGTAACGCGCTGACAACGCTTCATCTTCGCCCTGCAAAACTTTGTTCACGTTCGTGTAAGTCATCCGCTCCACGCTACGAATGACGGATTCGCACAACTCGTAATTCACGACGCGACCGCGTGCGTCCACTTCCATCAACGCGGTCATCGTCAGGCGATCCAAGTTCGGGTTCAGCGAACAGATGCCGTTCGACAGGCGTTCGGGCAACATCGGAATCGCGCGTTCAGGAAAGTAAACCGACGTGCCGCGCAAGCGCGCTTCGTCGTTGAGCGCCGTGCCTTCGCGCACGTAATGGCTCACGTCCGCAATGTGTACGCCTAGTTCAAAGTTGCCGGTGTCGAGCTTGCGCAAGCTGATGGCGTCGTCAAAATCGCGCGCCGTCTCGCCGTCAATCGTCACCGTAGCCACACCACGAAAGTCGCGCCGCCCGGCGCAATCGCTTTCGTTCACCGTCTCGCTATAGCTTTTGGCTTCGGCCAGCACTTCATCGGGGAAGACGTGCGGCAGGTCGTGTTTGTGAATGACGATGTTGATGTCCATGCCCGGTTCGTCGCTATTCGCGCCGAGGGCTTCGACGATGTGGCCTGACGGATGGCGCTGAAAGCCGGGATAGCTGGTGATTTCGACAATCACAATATGGCCGTCGTTGAGTTCCTTCCCCTCCGTCGAAGTCAGATCAATGTCGTGCAAAAACTTTTCGTCGAGCGATTCGACCCACGCATCGCGCCAACCTCTCAGCACGAAATGCAGCCTGCCAATGATGCGCAATATGCCGCGCTTGACGATCATCTCTACGCGCGCGTCACATTCGTTGCGTGCGTTCGGGCGCGACACCGCAGCGATCACGCGGTCGCCATCGAACGCTCCGCCCGCTTCTTCCACCTCTACGCGCATGCGCCCCAGTCGCCGCATCGCGGGATCGTCAGGGATGAAATGAATCGTCTTGCGCCGCCGCTGCCTGATCGTGCCGATCAACGCGCGCTGTTGATGCGCAATAACGAACTCCTGCCCGTGACGGCGCAACAAACCGAGGCTCGCCAAACGATTGAGCGTACCGGTCAATGATTTGATTTCGGCGCGATTGAGTTCGAGCAAATCGCCGAGGTCTTGCGCCTACAGACCTTCGGGTGCGCGGCGCAATTCGGCGAGGACGGATTCGAGGTCAATGACGGCGGTGGCGACGCTGATTTGGTGTCTGCGACTCATAAGATTT
>JANNUY010000279.1:0-2325 GCA_031414155.1 Acidobacteriota bacterium | reverse complement strand
GGCTTGAGTCCTTTTCAATCGAATGATTGCCGTTGAAATTCAAATTGACGAAAACCGGTACGCGACCTTTCGCGGCGTTGGGCGTGTAAAGCAACAAGTGCAACGGCTTGCCCAAGATCGTCAGCGTAATCTCACGCCGCGTCGCCAAACCATTCACGGCTTGTGGCTCCGTTTTCGTCGTTTGCGCGCTGACCGTCACGCGCTGCGACGGCGTACGTCCGTATACTTCGCGCGCAAAGAGTTCGAGCAATTCAGCGCGTCGCTTGCGCCATTGTTGCGCGCTCTTGACCGGCGTGCCGTCATTCATTTTTAGCGGATCGGGCAAGGTGTAATGGCCGACTTTGGCTTCGTCGTAATTCGGCACAAAGGTCGGCGTTTGCGCAGTCAAGACAAGCGCCGCACAACAGAGCAACGCAATCAGGCGGACGTAGTTGTTCATCAGTTCCCTCTCGGTTTGACCCTTTCGAATTGAATCGTTGATGTGATGTAAGGCGGGCGGAAGATACCTTGAGACTCAGCGCAGCGTAAAGGCTACTTGAGGCCCGAAGTGGCGATGCCTTTGACGAATTGCTTTTGGCCGAGAAAGAACAGCAGCACGCTGGGCAAGGTGACGAATACGACCGCCGCCATCAGCAAGGCGTAATCCACTTTGAACTGTTCTTGAAACACGGTCAGCCCCAATTGCACCGTGCGCATGCTTTTGGTCGAAGTGAACACCAGTGGCTTGAACAAATCGTTCCACTCGGCAATGAAGGTGAAAAGAAACAGCGTCGTGATGGCCGGTTTCGACAGCGGTACGAGAATGCGCCACAGCACCGTCCAGCGGCTCGCGCCGTCGAGATAAGCGGCTTCCTCCAACTCGTAAGGAATCGTTTTGAAAAATTGCGTGAACAGAAAAATGCCGAACGCGTTCGCCAGTGAGGGTACGATCAAAGCCCAATAAGTATTCACCCACGACAGCTTGACCAAGATGATGAAGACCGGAATCACCAGAATCTGAAACGGAATGATGAGCGTGGCGAGCAGGGTGACGAACAACACGCGCTTACCGAAAAATTCCATCCGCGCAAAGGCATAGCCCGCCATCAACGAAGTCACGATCTGTCCCGCCGTCACCGCCAACGCCATCAGCAACGAATTGACGAACTGGCGCGGGAAGTTGGTGGACTGCCACGCCGTCACGTAATTGCGCCAGTGCAATCCGTCGGGCAACAGCGAAAAGCCCAGCGAAGCCGCTGCCGGGTCGCGCAACGAAGTCACGACCATTGCCACGAGCGGCAAGGCAAATAGTAGCGCGACGATGATTGCCAGTGCGTAACGCAACCAGGTTGTTGCTTGTTTTTGTTTCATGCCTATCAATCTGTTTTCGCGGCTTTGCCGCAGTCATGTGCGAAAAGGCTCTGCCTTTTCGTCAAACGCCAGAGAGAAAAGGGCTACGCCCCAAGCGACGCGGTGCTGAATGACCATTGCGGGCATAGCCCGAAAACTTTAAGCCAATTTCTGGAAAGGCATAGCCTTTCCACACATCACTGCGGCAGAGCCGCGAACCCAAAAGCCACTCAATACTCTGCGCTCTCTTTCTGCCCACGAAACTGCAACCACGTAATCAACACCACAATCCCCACCATCAATGCCGACACTGCCGCCGCGTGCCCCATATTGCCGTACTTAAACGCCTTGTCGAAGATGTAATAAACCAGCGTCGTCGTCGAACCCACCGGCCCGCCGCGCGTCATCACGAACATTTGCTCGAACGAACGGAACGCGAAGATGATCGAAATCATCAGCACAAAAAATGTCGTAGGCCACAACAGCGGCCATGTGATATGGCGAAAGGTTTGCCAGCCGCGCCGCGCGCCATCCAATGCGGCGGCTTCGTAATACATCTCAGGAATGCCCTGCAAACCAGCGAGGAACAAAATCATGTTGTAACCCGCCTGCTTCCAGATCGTCATCACGATGACCGCCCACATCGCCCAGCCTTCGCTTTGCAAAAAGTTGATGCGGTCGAAGCCAAGCGAAGCCAGCGCCGCATTCACCAATCCCCGCTCGGCGTCGAGTATCCAGATGAAAACGACGCCTGCCGTTACGGTCGAAGTCACGAAAGGTGTGAAAACCATGGTGCGCAACCAGCCTACGCCTTTGAGTTTGTCGTTGAGCAAGAGCGCAAGTCCCAACGAAACCGCCAAGCCCAACGGCACGGTGACTGCGACGTAAAAAATGGTGTTGCGCAACGCCTGCCAGAAACTCTCTTCCTTAAAAATCTCGCGGTAATTCTGCACGCCGACAAACGTCATCTGGTCTATCAGGATGTTCCATTCGTTC
>JANNUY010000278.1:0-9233 GCA_031414155.1 Acidobacteriota bacterium | reverse complement strand
GTCGAAGCCGTCGAGTTGGGGTCTTGCATCACCAGGGCTGAAATCATGATCGGTAACACGATGGTCATCGTCACCGGAATTTGCATCTGCTGACCGTCTTCTTCGTTCGACACAATGGCACCGACCATGGCGTAAAGCGTGGCGTAAAGAAAATATCCCAAGATGAAATACAGCACGAAAAAGAACAGCAACATCGGCTGAATCTTCGGCATGGCGATGTTGGCGAAGCGCATCATCGGCATCGCCGTCACCGCGCTCATCGCCAGACCCGTCAACGACCAAACGGCAAATTGCGTGAGGCCGACCATGCCGATGCCGATCAGTTTGCCCAGCATCAACTCAAGCGGTGATACCGAAGACAGCAAGACCTCGATGATGCGCCATTGTTTTTCTTCGATCACGCCGCGCATCACCGTGATGCCGTAAATCAAAATCGAAACGTAAATCGCCATAATCAGGCCGAACGTCAGAAAAAACGTCTGGCCTTTTTCCTGTTCGCCGCGACTGTTGATGATGTTGAGTTCGACATTGCGGCTGAGATCGTTGACGCGCGTCATGTCCATGCCAGCTTCGTCCATGCGGCGCTGGATAATCGCCTCATTGACGGCATCGGTGACGTGGCTTTTGCTGGTCACGTCGCCTACGTTTTTGGCGTAATATTCCAGTTCATCTTTTTTCAACGCATCGGGCGGCAGCACGACGAAGGCTGTGAGTTGACCGCCTTCGAGTTGTTGCAACAACTCAGCGCGCTTGGCCTGCGCGGCTTCGGGTGAAGCGACGACTTCGCGCCGCAAAAAATATTGATCGCGTTCGCCCTGCTTCTCGCCTTGCCCTTCGCTCTTTAAGATCGGCATCTGCTTGACGTTGTTGCGGGTCAGTTGTTTTTCGATCAACGGACTCAATTTCTCATCACCCGATTGGTCAATGACGGCGATCTGATGTGCCTGATGGCTGACCATCCTCACCATAAGCACGGGCACGGTCATATAGAGCACCAGCAAAATCGGGCTGGCGAGCGTACCGAATAAAAAGCCTTTTGAACGCACGCGAATTAAGTATTCTCGTTTGATGATTGCGAAAAGTTTGTCCATTCATTCACCTTGGGTCACCTTGGGAGGGATGCGGAAGCAGTAAGCGTTCGGAAGAAGCCGATTAGCGAAATTAACTGTATTTCAGCCAACGAACCAATTCCGGCAAGGTCGGCGGTTTACCATACATCAGCACGCCAACGCGATAGATTTTTGCCGCGAGCCACACCGCCGCACAGATCGTCACGATCAATAAAACGACCGACAGCGCGATCTGCCACCACGGCGGCGTTTGCACGATGGTGCGCGCGAACATGAGGATGGGACTAAAGATGGGGATGAGCGAGAGCGCGATGCTGCTCGTGCTATTCGGTTGGCGCATGACCGATTCAAGCAACAGCATCGGAATCACGATGCTGACGATCACGGGGAATTGCATGGATTGCGCGTCTTCTTCTGCCGATACGATTGCACCTACGATTAAATATAACGTCGAATAGAGGAAATAACCCAGCATAAAAAATAGCAGGAAGAATCCCATCGTGCTGAATTTCAACCCAGGCACTTTACCCGCCAACGCAAACATCGGCAGCGCCGTCGTCACGCTCAATAACGCGCTGACCGTCAGCCAGATGACGACTTGGGTGAGGCTGACCAGGCCGATGCCGATGAGCTTGCCCGCCATCAATTCAATCGGACGAATCGAAGAGAGCAGCACTTCGATAATGCGCGACTGCTTTTCTTCGATCACGCCGCGCATCACGAACGTACCGTAAAAAATCAGCATCGCGTAAAGAATTACCAGCAATCCCAGCGCCAGAAAAAACGCTTGCCGCGCTTGGTCGGCATTGCCGTCGGCGGAATTGCTTTCGCTAATAATTTCGGTTTCCAGAGGTTGCGTCAGTTCTTTGACGCGCTCCGTCGTAATGCCCTGTTTGGCTAAACGACGCTCCAAGACCACCGCATTAAACGCATTGCGTACGCGGTTCTGCCAAGAGTTACCTCGCAAACTCGGCGTATGAATTTCGAGTTTGCCGCCCGCGCTCGCAATGTCAGACGGCAATACAACGTAACCATCCACCTTGCCCGCTTTGAGTTGTTCGCTGAAGTTTTGCTTGAGCGCCTCAACCGTCGCGGTCGCCGAAGGGATTTCGAGCCTGGTTTGATAGCTTCCGCCAAAGACTTCGCCGCCATTCAGTTGCGCTGTGACACGTACGAAAAGCTCGCTGTCGCCCGCCGGATCAATAAAGACCAGCTTCGTCTTGCTGCTGAAACGGCTCGCAAACAATGAAGGCCCCAACATCAACGCCGTAGCCAGCAACGGCGTCAGAATCGTCCAAATCAAAAAGCCGCGCGATTTGACGCGCGTCAGGTATTCGCGGCGGATGATTGCGAGTGTTTTGTTCATAGCAGTTTAGTCGGAGGTTTCGCGCATACGTCGCGCAATCGCTTTCACGCAACGACGCGTAAAATAGCCAAGTTCCTTGTCGGCCTGCATTTCCGTTTGCAGCCGCGTTAAATCGTTCGGCTCATCTACGTCATACCATTCGGGCAATTCGATCAGCGTGAGTTGGGCGGCGGCGATGCGTTCGCGCGTTTGCGCAAAGACCTGGAGCGAAGACCACTCAATGCCTGCAAACAAAGCTGAATGGTTTTGCCGCAAGCCTATCAGGTAATAGCCGCCGTCTTCGGTCGGCCCCAACGTAACGGTCGCTTCATCATCAAGCGCGTCAAAGGCGTATTCCAAAATCTCAAACGGCAACGAAGGGCTGTCGCCGCCGATGATAACGACGCGCTCATAACCCATCTCGAACAAGTCGCTAAAACAATTCGTCAGTCGTTCGCCCAAATCAGCATCCAAATTGCCGGGGCGCTGCGCGAGCATTAGCGAACCTTCGCGTTCGACTTTCTCAAAGGCTTCTTCTTCGCCGACGGGTGTATAAGCCAATACCAATCGCAACGCTTCGCGTTCGTCGGCGAGTTCTTCCATCGTCACAAACGTATCGCTCAAAAACGCCGCGTATAAATCTGCCGCGTCTTCAGCATTGAGCGGATGCGGCAAACCCTCAAGCGTGCCGCCGATTAAGCGCGTTTTGACTTGCCCCGCCAACGGAGCTTTTGCCATTACGACCAGTGCTTCTTTCATGATTTTCGTTCGAGTTGTTTGGCTTCGTTCCAGAGCGCGTCCATTTCTTCCAATGAAGCCTCGCCGCACGAACGGCCTTGCGTGGCGAGTTGCATTTCGATGAACCCAAAGCGCCGCCGGAACTTACGGTTCGCGCCTTTGAGCGCCATTTCAGGTTCGAGGTTCAGCTTGCGCGCGAGGTTCGTGACGACAAAGAGCAAGTCGCCGACTTCGTCAGCGAGGGCTGCTTCGTTGCGTTCTCCTCGTTCAATCTCGACGCGCAGTTCGTTGGTTTCTTCTTCCATCTTCTCAAAAACCTGCGCGGCGTCGCGCCAGTCGAAGCCTACGCGGGCGGCTTTGGTGGTGAGTTGAAAGGCTTCGAGCAAGGCGGGCACTTTGCGCGATACGCCGTCCAACAACGAAGCCGCCTTTTCAGTTTTGCCAGCGGCTTTGCGTTCTTCTGCCTTGATGGCTTCCCAATTCACCAGTACGTCGGCGGTCGAATCAACCGTCTCTGTGCCGAACACATGTGGATGGCGGCGCACCATCTTTTCGTGGACGCTCGTGATCGCGTCGTGAATGTTGAAGTGCCCACTGTCGGTGGCGATCTGTCCGTAAAACACCAGTTGAAACAATAGGTCGCCGAGTTCGTCACGCAAGCCGGGCCAGTCCTGAGCGTCAGCGGCTTCGATGGCCTCGTAGGCTTCTTCGATCAGCATCGGACCGAGCGTGGCGTAAGTCTGTTCACGATCCCACGGGCATCCGTCGGGCGCGCGCAGCCGTGCCATCAGGGCGATCAGGTCTTCAAAAGTTTTGCCAGCGTCTGGTTTAGTCATAAGAGAGGGAAGCCGATTGGGAAAAATTACTTATGCCGCTATAAATTTTGCGTGATTTTTACGCGCGCTTGTGAATAATACGCAGCGTTCAAGGGCAGCATTCAACAAACACACACGCATAAGCAACCCCTCCCCTTGGAGTTATAAAAAAGGCCGCCGCGTTTTGCGCTAGACGGCCATTCTTGCACGCAAATTGCTCTCTCCTGCGAAGCACTATTAATTTCACTGTCTTTTGGCATCCCTTGCCCATTCCTTGATTGATGCTCTTTCCTGCTTACGCCATGCCAGGCAATTTTGCCTGCGTAGACGTGCTATATGAGGTTTTGCTATGTCCACGCTTGCTACTGCTCCCGCGTTACAACCTACATCCTCACTGGCCTCCGCCTTGGCGGTAGGTTCCATTCTTTTACCGCACAAACCCCGCGTATTGTTAATCGGCGATGAGCCTGAGCGCTTATTACGTTTGCGCCGTGCGCTGGGCAATGAACTGGCTGAGTTCGTCGTCGTCACTACGCTTAACGAATTGCCCCAGGCGTTGCCGCGCGGTGGAGCGTTGAATTACGCTTTTGCAGTGGTGGATTTCGATTCTATGCAAGTGGCGCAGGCGCTCACTACGTTGCGTGCCAGTCAACTGACGCACGCCATCCCAATCTTGGTGGATGCTGACCGCTTGGGCGAATCGCTGCAACTCGCCGGGGTCTTGCCGCAATATCGCGCGATGGCTTGCGCGCGTCACGAATTGCTAGCTCTTGCGCAACAACGCTTGCAGAAGCCGCAACCCATCGCCGAACCACTGCAACGTTTATTATAGCGACCTATTTGGCAGCCAAATGGCTGCCATTTGGCTGAATGCCACACTCAATGCTAGGCTCACGCCCTCGTTATGCGGAGGCGCATCTTGTCCGGTGACGGGCGCGGTCTTCAAAACCGTTGTGCCGTAGCGATAGTTACGGCAGGTCGGGTTCGACTCCCACACGCCTCCGCCAAAATCTTAATTGGGCTGCTTACTGAGCCGCCGCTATGTCTTTATCAAAAGCCACCGTTACACTTGAGCCGCGCACCTTTTCATCGTAAAGCGCATTCATCACGCTCGTGCCTGGTTTAAGCACCTTGAACAGATTGACCGACTTCATCAGATAGCGCATCCCCGGCACCTGAAAGCTGTAATTCTTCCCGAAAACTTCCGCCGTCGCTTTCCACTCGCCATAAGGCAACGCGCGCCGCAACGCCTCGCCATAATAAGCCAGCAATTCCTGAAATAATTTCGGATCAACTTCGGTCGGAGCCAACACGCCCTGCGTATTCGCCACCAATGAATCCAATCGTTTCAAACTCGCCCGCGAATAATCGAGTTTGGTGCGCAACCGTTTTTCAAGGCGCGCGACAAGTAGCGGCACTTGGGCGATAAAGGCTTCGGTGTCAGGCAGCATGCCTTCCAGCGCGTGGCGCGGACGTTTGGATTCCTTATAAACAGCTTCGCTTTCGTACCACACGCCGTAACCCGGCACAGTTGTCACTTTGGCTTTCATCGTGGCGTTGGGCGTGACGGGATAATAAAGCTCTACGACTTGGCCGCCGCTGAGTTTGGTTAGCGTGAAAGTAACGATCTCGCGCGTCATCTGTTTTTGCAGATTGCCTTCGGTTTCGCCTGCCAATAGCTTTTGCGCAGCGGCGAAAGCCAGTCGCTTAATCGGCGCAGGCTTCAACACGGGACGGGTTTTCGATCTCTGGCTGTAGGCAGGCACGACGCAGAAAAGCGCCGTCATCAACAACAATGCGGTGATTCGAAACAAGCAACACCTCTTGAAAAAAATTTGCGCCGAAATGGCTATTTATGGTTAGGGGCCTGATTGGGGGCAGGCGGCATCCTAACCCGTCTGCCCGAATTCGCCGAATGCTTTTGTTTGCTGTGATTCTCTGAACCGCCTTCGTCGTTCAGCGCAAATACAACCAAGCGCCAACGACCAGTCCCAGCACACAAACGGCAACTTTCCATAACAACGTTTCGCGCGTAAGTTCTTCTACGCGAACGCCAACGTAATTGGCAATCCAAACGTTATGTGTATTCGTCGGGTCGCACACCGTTTGCACTTGCACGACGCTCATCACCGCCGCGACCAGCGCAGGCGAAGGCAGCAGGTTGAGCGCGCTTAATAACGAATACAGCCCAATGCCTACGCCATAAAGATTCAACGGGCCGCGATAAAGGGCGAGCGGCGAGAGCAAACCAAAGAACGCGACATAGACGAGCGGCGAGCGGAAGTTGATGCCTTGCACCAACGGCGCGAGCGAGGCTTTTACCGCAGGCAGTTCAGTCGCCGTCAACAACATGCCGATGCCGATCATCAGAATGACGGCGGCGGCTACGTCTTCAAAGCCCTTGACGGCGGCGCTGGCAAGCTGTTGCACGAGTTCGCGTGGGCGCGTGAGCAATACGCCAATGATGGCGCTGATGAGAAACGCCACCAGCACGGGCCAGTTGAAACCTTTGTGCAAAGCGAGCGGCAAGATGGGTACGAGCAACGCGATCAAAGGTACGCCGCGTGATTTGGGTTCATCTTTTTGCACAGCCCACGCGCCATATGAAGCCATACGGCGCGCGGCGAAAAACAAAAAGGTTACGATCAACGCGGCATCAATCGCGAAAAGATAATTGGCAAATTGTTTAATGAGCGTGGTCGAATCAAGTCCGATGACCTTTTGATAAAAGCCCCACGAGGCGATGTTGAAGACGACGCCGAGGCCGTAAGCGAACAGGAACAAAACGCCGGTGAGCTTACGCGGAACGCCAAGGCTCATCATGATTGGCAGCGTCAATCCGCCTACCATAATAATCGCGCCGAGTCCGGTGAGTGTGGTGAATAGCAGCGTGATGGCGGTCATCAACGTGATGGCTACCGCGAGCGGACGGTCGCCGCCGAATTCCGCCGCGCGTTTGATGAGGCCTTCGGCAATGCCGGTTTGCATGACTACGCGACCTAACATCGCGCCGCCCAACACCATCAGGTAAGCGTCTACCAAACGGCGCGAACCTCCAACGATTACATCATTGAGAATTTGCATCAGCGGTGTACGCGCGGCCACCGCCATCAGCACGGCCATTGCGGGTACGGCTAAAATGGCGGGCATCCGCCGCGTAAGCATCAGCGCAGCGAACACTAAAAAGATAAAGATGATCAGGGTGGCGAGCATTGGGTGAATCAACTATTATTTTTTGGTATGATTGGGTCAGGGCGAATAGTACGTTTGCGGCTGGACAGTGGCAAGGCGGCAGCTTGGCAATCTGTTCTTTGCGGATTAGGGCGGATTAGGGAAGATTAGAGAAGATCGTGAGTCTCGGTAAGGCGAAACCATCCGTGCTGTAGGCGAGAAGGTCATAGCTCTAATGTTCTATCCCGAAGTAGTTAAAACTTAATGTAAAAACTTAAGTCGAGTGAAAAAATTCTCTATACCTAAGCATCTTCTTATGCTAAAAGCCTACTTGTGTTTCGTTGGTAATGCGGAACGCAGCCTCACAAGCTCAAAACCTTCATAGTTACCAAAACTGAAGACAATCTGTCCCCCCAACACAGTGTTGGTAAATAGTTGGTAGGGGTATGTGTGTGCAGAGGCGCTACGGAAGGGTTTCTACGGAAACAGGTGCATGGTGGTTTAGCAATGGGGAAGCTAATGAATAAACAATCTCCCTAGACGATCACTGTAAAGAATGGCGCGACATTCTTTCAGTGGAATGGGTTAGCTCGGTGTGCGGTGAAAATGCGGCTTGGGTGCATGGCGTAAGGTGTTGATTCGGATGCAGGCCGCAGGTGATGACATGGTGAAGGTGTGGTGCGAGAAATGGTGTAGCTGGCGCATAGCCGCTACGGTGATCGTCTTTTTATTACTGCTCGTCTCGCTTCCCAGTCGAGACGAGCAGCTTGTCTTTCATACCCCGGCTTTGTCGCTGATAAACAGTGAAACGCAAGCCGCAACGTTCTCGCTCATGCCGGATGACCAATCGGCTGAAGCTCCCTCACATTTTGCGCGCGCTCAACGTGCGCTGAAACAAAGCCAATGGGACGTAGCGCAAAGCGAAAGCGAACGTGCCCTTTGTCTCGCTGAAACCTTTCGTTTCGCTCAAGCCAGTGCGTCGCAACAAGCGCACCAACTCAAACAATTTCAACGCTATCACGAATTTTATCTGGCGCTGTTGCTGCGACAGGCGAAGGGATCGTCCGCTTCGGCTGGGGCTGAGCGTGCGTGGGAAGCCAACGAACGCGCGCATTGGTGGCGCTGGCAACAAAAGATGAATGGGTTGGCAGGCCAAGAAGCAGGTAAGGCCAACATCATTGCTTCACTCAATTTAGTGCCACTCAATGGACAAGGCTTGTTGCTGAATCAAGTGCGGCAGCGCTTGCTCGACGACCACACGGAGTTGCTGGAATACGCCTTGGGCGAGACGCAAAGCTACCTGTGGCGCGTCACCCGCGAACGCATCGAAGTTTACCTGTTGCCGCGCCGCTCCCTTATCGAATCTGCCGTGCAACGATTGCGGGCGGAGGTGAACGCACCTGAGAACGTATCTTCCGATTCCACCAACGCTTTGCGCGAATGGCTCTTGCCTCATATGAAAGGCGGAACCTCAACTGGTTCGCGCCGCTGGCTGATTGTGGCGGACGGCGTATTGCAAGACGTACCATTCAGTTTGCTAGCCTCGCAATCTGAGATTACGCAAATTCCAGCGGCCTTCGCGTTGTTGCAAGGCAGCGATCATCAGCAAGCCTCTTCGTCGCCCTCGCCTGATCGCGTAGCCGTGCTGGCCGACCCGGTATTCGGCAAATACGACGAACGCCTTGACCAACACCACGTGCGTCTTGAGATGAGCGAGAACGTCAAGAGTCAACTGCGCACCGCCCCTAATGAGACAGGGCCTATGCCGCGCTTAGCTTTTGCGCGGCGTGAAGCTGAAAACTTGGCACGGCGTTTTGTGCCGTTCGCGGCGTTGCGTGCCTTTGATTTCGCGGCCAGTCGTGAACTCGCGTTGAGCGGGCAGTTAGCGAGTTATCCGATTGTGCATTTCGCTACGCACGGTGTGACGAACGCGGCGCACCCTGAACGCTCTGGCCTGGTACTGTCGCAAGTGAACGAGCGCGGCCAGATGCAAGCGGGCTTGTTGCAACTGCGCGATATTTGCCGGATGCGGCTGCCGGCTGAGCTGGTCGTGCTGAGCGCCTGCGAGTCGAATCGTTTGGCGGAAGGTTTTTT
>JANNUY010000277.1:0-7010 GCA_031414155.1 Acidobacteriota bacterium | reverse complement strand
GTCATCAATACACTCGACGGTGATGATGAAAAGTCGAAGCTGCGTTATGAAAAGACGCTCTCGAACATTCAGGAAGTCCGCGCCCGCGACGGCATCGTCGTCGCCATCGTCACCGAAGGCGACACCGACACCCGCGACATGGCTTCGTTCACGATTGAAGTTCCGCCTTCGAGCGAATTGCTTTCGCCGGTGTTGGCTACGATTCCGATGCAACTGCTGGCTTACCACATTGCGGTGCGGCGTGGCTGTGACGTAGACCAACCGAGGAATTTGGCGAAGTCGGTTACGGTGGAATAATTTGGATGAGGCTGGTGCGAATTAACCTGTCTCATGCTACGATTCAAGTGTGAAACAAAAGTTCACAAACTAATCGCTATCAGAAATCGCACCACAGACTTAACGTATTGAGCCGAATCGAATTGGCATCCTCCCTTAATTCGATTCACGGGCTGTCGCACGTCATGAATCCAAGACCAGACGCTTCTACATCACGACTCATTCACAGCCCCGGCTGGGATCGTCGAATTGAAGCCACTTTCATTCGCGCTACTGATGACTGGCGTAATGCGCCAGAGTTCAAAAGCCACGGGCATACGTTGCGCCGCCTGTTCGATGACCTTGAGATTGACGCTGTCGTTTGCACGGAAGGGCGTCCCACTGTCTGCCTGAAGGACGGAAGGTCTCAATCAAATAAAGACATTTCCGAACTTCGTAACAAGTTGTGGAATCTTGGCGCAACGACGCTGCTTTTGGTTGAGCAGAACACTCAGATATTAGTATTCTCGACTATTGTTCAGCCTTCATCCGCAGACCGCAGCGGTGACACCGCCAAGCTCAATGATGAAACCATTGACCACCTTGAAAAAATTGAACTCTCCCTGCGATTGCAACAATTCGTCCGTCGGGTTGAAACGGGAGCCATTTACCACGAGTACCAATCCCTCTTTGACTCAAAGCAGGCCGTAGACCAACTGCTGCTGAGAAACCTGCGAGCCACGCGCGACTTAATTTGCGAAAAAGATAAGACCGTTGATGGCTTTCGCCGCGCTCATGCGTTGATCGGCAAATTCCTTTTTTCCTGTTACCTGCTTGATCGCGGAATTATCGGCCCTGCTTATTTGAGAAAAAAACATTTACCCGAAGCCTCCAATAGTCTCGACTTACTCACTGACGTGTTTGGCTATCAAGGCCGTATTTTGAAGTCGCTCTTTCAATCGTTGCAAAACGATTTCAATGGCTCGCTTTTCGGCGACCAAGCAGATACGGACATTTCTGATGTTGAAGCGAATTACCTCTGCCAGTTCCTTTCGGGTGAAAACCCCAGCGAAAAACAGCCAACCTTGTTCAGACTTTATGATTTCAGTTTTATTCCAGTCGAACTGATTAGCTCGATTTATCAGGAATTCTTGAGCGCAGAAACAGAAATAGCTGCGCAGCCAGCACAAAAGAATCAGAACCGTAAACACGGCCAAAGAACGCAAGGCGCTTATTACACACCGCCGCGTTTGGCTGAATTAACTGTGGACATTGCTACGAAAGACTGGGACACACTGCTGGACAAGCACTGCCTTGACCCAGCGTGCGGATCGGGGGTTTTCCTCGTCATCCTCTTTGTTCGTATGGCAGAGGAGTGGCGCAAGCGAAACCCCAACGCTACGACAGAACAGCGTTATAACGAATTGCTCCGGTTGCTGGCTGAAAATTTGCGCGGGGTGGATGTGAATCTGACAGCTTGCCTTGTTACGTGCTTCAGTCTTTATCTCGCGTTTCTCGACCAGATGGAGCCGCGAGAAATCACCGAGTTGCGTGAAGCCTTAGAACGAGACGCTCGCGCCAAGCTGCTGCCACGCATTTTGTGGGAGAAAAATAAGCCGCGTCCGCGTGATCCACATCTCGAAACTGTCCGCGAGTTAGATTTCTTCGAAATGCCATCCGAGCAACGTTTCGATCTTGTCATTGGGAACCCGCCTTGGGTAAGTCGTAAAGACGCTTCATCAGTTGAAGCCTGGTTGTATTCTGAAAAACTCAATCCATCCGCAATAGGGATAAGGAAATCTATACGACAACAGACGCTCTTTCCTGCGAAAGAAGTCGCTTGCGCCTTTATGTGGAAAGCGGGACTACATGTGCGTGATAAAGGAGAGGTCTGCCAAGTCCTGCCATCGCGTGTATTTCTTAGTAATAACACCGACAAGTTTCAAGCTACCTGGCTCAAACACCACAGATTGAAGTCAGTCTGGCTATTGGCCGATTATCGCTTTGTTTTATTTCCAGGCGCTGATTGTCCTTGTTTTATAGGCCAGTATCATTCTCGGCAGGAAAGCGAAGCACTTGGTAAGTTTGACTTTACTACCCCAAAAGTAGAGTTACGTGATCCCCGCGAGGCGTTAATTTCAATTCAACCGGAAGATCAAAAGGTTTTAGATGAAGCTGATGTAATTGCGGCGGCTGAACGGGGTGAGGCAGCGACGGCTTGGAAACAGCATCATTGGGGAACAACTCGTGACGCCAAACTCATTGATCGCTTAATACGGATGCCGCGTTTAGATCGTTTGGTAGCTAGGCCGCCAAAAGAATCAGCCGCGTTACTGGAACAATCCAGCCAAAGAAAGTGGTGGAAAGGACAAGGATTTCAGCCATTCCATGAGATAAGTTATCAGCGAAACCCAAAACGATACGGCGAACCCAAGAATCGGTGGTGGGGCGATTCGCAACTCTATTTATCTGCTCGAACACCTGTAGGTGGCCTAATTTTGCTGGAACAAGATTGTGAGCCTGTGGGGAAACGTTTTGCACAGCTATATAGCTCACCAAGCGCATCGCTGTTTAAAGGCCCACTTTTACTAATCAACCAAGCATTCACCAAGTTTTTGTTCTCAGATTTCGATGTGCTTTTCCAAGATGATTTCCAGGCGATATGTGCGCCGAGGGCAGAAGAGGACAAACTTCTTTTCTTAACGGCTGTTGTTTCAAGTCCTTTAGCCCAATACCTTCTTTTTCATACTACTGCCAACATTGGCATCGAACGTGATAAAGCTCATTTGGAAGAAGTACTGGCATTACCGTTTCCTCTGCCAGAAGATTTACCTAATCAGAATCAGTGCCAAATCATTTTGTCAAAATGTGCTGACTTAATGAGAAGTTTGAAACGTGACCTTTCCAATCAAAGTGAATTACTGCACCATTCCACGTTACTAGAGGAAACCCAAAAAGAATTAAATTTGCTCGTGTATGAATATTTTGGTATTTGCGATTGGGAGCGTTACCTTATTGAGGACACGGTCGAAATTTTTCGCCCCAGTTCAACCCCTGGCTCGCTTAGTTCTGAAAAGCTAGTCACGACGAAATCATCTGCTCCAGAGCATCGCAAACTTTACGCTGACACTCTCGTAGCAACGTTTCGTGGTTGGACGAGAACGAAGGAAACCTTATGGGCAGAAGGCCATTTAGCTTCCAAAGCAGGCTTGGCTATGGTGACATTCGGTGTTGGCAGTAAGGCTAAAGAATATAGTGAAACAAAAGCCGATGATCGTGTGGAGGAAGTACTAACTAAAATTCGTAACTCATCTACTTCTTCTGAAGGAACGGTTTTTCAAACTTTGCGTGGTTTCATCTTTTTTGAGGGTACTAAGGTACATTTGCTAAAGCCATTGAATCGTCGGCATTGGACACGAACCGCTGCGTTAAATGATGCCGACAGAATTCTTGTTCACATGATGAAGGAGAGCGGATGGGGGAGGTAAACTTAAGCGGCTCAGGCCTCGCCTTGCGACGTGCGCTTTTCCCGCAAGATTTCAACAAAGAAGTCATGCATCACGTCTTGGAAACTTGGCAAACCTTTTCACGGAAACAGCAAGCTCGTCTGGAAAACCCTATCACCGCCTTGTTTCGTGATGCGCTAATTGAAGCATACTTCAAGGCTGGCAGGAACTGGTTCGTCACCCTAGAAGACCCTATCACCGATCCTGATTTTGGCACAGAGTTAGGGCGGAATGACTTGCGCTTTTACCCACCCGATCATTTTGGCCAAATGATCTTCTTCACGTTGGAATGCAAACGGTTGCGTGTTCGCACCCAGTCTGGGTTCAAGCATCTGGCTGATGAATACGCCGAAAAAGGGCTACAACGATTTGTAAAGGATGACCATTATTCCGCTGGCCTTCCTTGCGGCGGAATGCTTGGGTACGTGATGGACGGACGTCTTGATGAAGCCTGTGAGTCCGTTAAATCCGAAATCGACAAGCGGAAGCATGATTTGAAAATGAAGCGAAAAAAGCCCGTAAGCCCTTCGTCAGTGCTTTCCCATCACCAGCACAGTATGGACACCATCCACTTTCGCACTGACGGGGAGATTATCATTCACCATCTGCTTGTCAGCCTGAACACGTAATCACTGGATTGCCATTAAATGTAATCATCCCATCGCAGTCAACGTGCCCAAAATATGATAGCCGCCATCTACATAAATCACTTCGCCAGTAATTCCCCGCCCTAAATCACTGACTAAAAATAATCCTGTGTCACCGACTTCAGCTTGTTCGGTCGCGCGCCGCAGCGGAGCGATTTCACGGTGATGGTCTACCATTTTGGTGATGCCCGAAACGCCGCGCGCGGCCAGTGTGCGAATCGGCCCCGCAGAAATCGCATTCACGCGAATGCCTTGCGGGCCTAGTTCGTTAGCGAGATAGCGAACGGAACATTCGAGCGCGGCTTTGGCTACGCCCATCACGTTGTAATGCGGCACAACGCGCTCTGCCCCCAGATAAGTTAACGTAACCACCGAGCCGCCTTCTTTCATGAGCGGCAACGCAGCCCGCGTCGTGGCGACCAGCGAAAAGGCGCTGATGTCTAATGCTGTCGCAAAATCAGCGCGCGTCGTGTTGACGAATTCGCCCGTCAGAGCTTCGCGCGGAGCGTAAGCGACGGAATGCACCAGAAAATCCAGCTTGTCGGTTTCGGTGGCAAGGCTTTGCATCAGCGCGTCAATCTCGGCGTCGTGGCTCACGTCGCAGGCGAAACATTTCGCGCCCGGCAATTCAGCCGCGAGTTTTTCTACGTTGTCTTTAAGGCGTTCGTTTTGGTAGTTGAAAAACAATTTTGCGCCTTCACGCGCAGCAGATTCGGCAATCGCCCACGCGATGCTGTGCTTATTGGCTACGCCTAAAACAAGGCCCGTTTTCCCAGCGAGTAACATAACGATATTTCTCCCTTGAGTTTGATAAGTGCTTTTGGCGGGCAAGATACCACGATCAATCGGGGATGTAACGCGCAAGCATCGGCGCGAGCAGTTGCGTAAATTGCAATCCGTCTTCCCGCGCTTGCGCATCGCTGGCTCCACGCGCAACGGGGATGATCACACGAATTAACGCTCCGTCTGTTCGACCGCGTCTAACAGCGTCGCGCAACGTATACCAGCGTCCCCAATACTCACTCGCCACGATCCGTCCGCGCCCTTGATACCAATAAAATGCCAACATCTGTTCGCCGTCTTTTTCGATCACATATTCGTTGATGGAACCTGATGAATTATTCAATGAATGCGAGCTATGCGCGCCCAACGTCCACCCTGCGCCTGGCAAACAATTTTGCGGTGAATGATAAGTTTTTCGCTGCCGCTGACTGGCGTAATAGGCAATAAACACAAAAGCAACTGCGCCTCGTTCGTTAACGTAAGTGAACGACGCATAATCATCCGCACCTAACTCACGCGCTGCTCCAGCGGTAAGCGTTTGCGCGTCTTGTTGTCGCCAAGCGCCAATGGTTTCTGGGAGTTCCGCTAACAACGCGCGAACAGGCGCAGCTTCTTGCTCGCTCGCTCTAGTGAAATACTGCGTAGTTCCAGCAGCCAGCAACAGAAAAACTAACAAGTTCCCATAAGCCCAGCGATTGGTCATAATGTCTGCATCATTTGCTACTTCGCACACTTTTGGCAAGTTGCGGCAAGTATTTGAGCCAAGTAGACTGCGCGATCATTTCTATAATTCAACCATCATTTAAATAACCAAGGAGACTATCCACCTGTGAGCGTAAAATCAGATCGCTGGATTATCCGCATGTGCCGCGAGCAACAAATGATCACGCCTTTTGAAGATCAACTTATACGCGACATTGAAGGTCGTCGCATTATTTCCGCCGGTGTTTCAAGCTACGGCTATGACTTGCGGCTAGCTGAAGATGGTTTCCGCGTTTTTTCACCTATTGTCGGCGCAGAAATTGATCCTAAAAATTTCGATGAAAACACTCTGATCTCTTCCCCCTTACGGACGACAGAAGACGGTTCGAAGTATTGGCTGTTGCCACCTCATTCTTACGCCTTGGGTGTAACTGTCGAAACTTTTAACATGCCGCGCAACGTGATTGCTATTTGTGTTGGTAAGTCTACTTATGCACGCTCAGGCATCATCGTCAATACTACCCCTCTCGAACCGGGTTGGCGCGGGCGTTTGGTGCTGGAATTTTCCAACTCCGCTGACTTGCCAGTTCGCATTTACGCCAACGAAGGAATCGCTCAAGTTACTTTTTTTGAATCGGACGAGGAATGCGCAACTTCTTATGCTGATCGGTCGGGCAAATACCAAAACCAAAGCGGATTGACTACGCCGCGACTTTAGACTGGCTGCGAAGCTTAATTTCAAACACAAAAAAGCCGCTTTAACAATGATTGCTAAAGCGGCTTTATTTATTTAATCCGGCAGCTACCTACTCTCCCACGCAGTTGCCCGCGCAGTACCATTGGCTCAAGAGGGCTTAACTTCCGTGTTCGGGATGGGAACGGGTGTGACCCCTCCGATAGAGCCACCGGAAAACTTAAAAATTGAATAGGCAAATAATTGCTAGTTAGCTATGGCTTACCATGTTTTTTGCCCTGAGCAAACTTTATGGTCAAGCCGATGGGGTTATTAGTACTGGTAAACTGAACGCATTGCTGCGATTACATATCCAGCCTATCAACGTGGTAGTCTTCCACGACCCTCATAGGGAGTACTCATCTTCGGTCGGGCTTCGCGCTT
>JANNUY010000276.1:0-2997 GCA_031414155.1 Acidobacteriota bacterium | reverse complement strand
GCGCTCGACGCAGGCATTGCGATGATCTATCAGGAACTCTCGCTCGCGCCGCACCTCACCGTCGCCGAAAATATCTTTCTCGGACGCGAACCCGCTTCGAGCTTGGGCTTCATCAATCAACGCGAACTCAATCAACGCGCGCAAGAGTTGCTGAACGAATACGGCTTTAAGCTCGACCCGCGCGCGCGCGTCAGCCGGTTGAGCGCAGCCAAGCGGCAAATGGTCGAAATCACGCGAGCTACGTTGTCTGAGAAAGGTGTGGCGAAGCGCGTGATCGTGATGGACGAACCTACGTCATCGCTGACCAATGCCGAAGTCGAAGAGTTGTTCCGCCTGATTCGCAGCCTCAAACAAAAAGGCTTGGCGATCATTTACATTTCGCATCGCCTCGAAGAACTCAACTTCATCGCCGATCACCTGACGATTCTGCGCGACGGACACGCGGTCTATGCGGGCAACTGGGGCGAAATCACGACCGATGAAATGATTCGCCACATGGCCGGACGCGCGTTGAAAGAAATCTTCCCGCCGCGTCACGCTGAGTTGGGCGAAGTGAAGCTGCGCGTAAACAATCTCGCGCGTCCGCCCAAATTCGACGGCGTGAGTTTCACCGCGCGCGCAGGCGAAGTCGTAGGCATCGCCGGACTCGCGGGCGCAGGCCGCACCGAACTCGTTGAAGCGATTTATGGCGCGCAAGCAGCTGCGAGTGGCACGGTCGAAGTAAACGGTGTTGCGCATAAAGCCACGCATCCCAATCAATCCGTCACGCGCGGCATCGGCCTGCTGACCGAAGACCGCAAGAAAACGGGACTGTGTTTGAACCTGCCCGTCTCGACCAACATCACGCTCGCCAATGTCGGCGCGTTGCTCAACGGCTTCAGGTTGCAAGGCAAACGCGAACTCGCCGCAACGCAGGATTACATCGGCAAGCTCGGCATCAAGCCGCCTTCGCCCAACAAGATCGTAGGCCGTATGAGCGGCGGCAATCAGCAAAAGTCGCTGCTCGCGCGCTGGCTGTTTGCAGACTCGAAAGTGTTTTTGGTGGATGAGCCTACGCGCGGCGTAGACGTGGCGGCGCGTTCTGAAATTTACCGCGAGATCAACGAACTCGCCGAAGCTGGCGCGTGCATCGTGATGGTTTCGTCTGACCTGCCCGAACTGCTGGGCATGACCGACCGCATTCTCGTGATGCGGCGCGGCAAGTTGGTGGCTGAATTGGTGACAAAAGAAACTACGCAGGAAGAAGTACTGAAACATGCAGCAGTTGAATAAATCGCTGCGACAAGGAAACCCGTTTATGACACCCAAAACCTTACGCATTATCGGAGCCGTTTGCTGCGGTATGGCCGCCGTCATCGGCGTACTGAATTTGCAACGCACCGCCAATCTCGGCTTAAAAGTGGTTCCACTCATCCTGATAATTGTGGGCGCTCGGCAATTCGTGCGAGCGCGCAAGCTGGAACAGCAACAGTAAGCAAAGGAACACCATGTCTTTTCAACTGCGGCGCGTCATCGGCATCATCGCTACGTTAATGGGTACGTTGGTCATCGCGCGCAATTATTATCGCGGGCAGCCCAACGGATTGTTTCCGTTTATGTTGCTGTTCATCGGCATCGTTTATTTGCTGCTCACCTGGGGTGAACGGCAAACCAAACAATGAACGAGTTCGTAGTACCGGCTTCAGCCGGAATGTCGTGATGATCGAACCATTCCGCCTGAAGGCGGGACTACATGCTTTGATGAACGAGCCAATCCTGTTGCGCATCGTGGGCTTGCTCGCCATCGTCGGCGCGCTTTTCACCGCCGCCAACGACTGGCCGACACCGTTGCGTTGGTGGCAGCTTCCGTTACTGGTTTTTGCATTCGGCATCGGCGCATTCATCCGCTCTTTTTTGATCGAACAAGGTTACAAAGAAAAAAGATAAATCATGTCTGACTGGCTCAAACGCTTTCTTCCCTTCATCAGCTTATTACTACTCTGCCTGATCATTCCGGCGGGCGAGTATTGGCTGCTCGACAAAAATCCGGTTTTCTTCACGGCGAATAATCTGTCGGCCATCGCGCGGCAAACAGCGGTGATTACGATTATGGCGATGGGGATGACGATGGTGATGGTGTCGGGCGCGATTGATCTTTCGGTCGGTTCCATCGTCGGCCTCACTGGCGTCGTCGGCGCCATGGCAATGGTTGCTGGCGCTTCGACCATCACGGGCTTGCTGGTGTGCATCGCCATCGGCGCGGCGTGCGGACTTTTCAATGGCGCAGCCGTCACGACGCTCAAGATTCCGGCCTTTATCGTCACGCTCGGCACGATGGGCATCTTTCGCGGATTGGGTTTGTACATCTGCGACGGCAACGCGGTGACGGGCATTCCGTCGAGCTTCGGATTTTTGGCGGAGAAAAGTTATTTCGGATTGCCGTTGCCACTGCTGATCGTCATCTTGATTGCGCTGCTGATTCATTTCACGTTGAGCCGCACGCGAATGGGACGGTATTGTTACGCAATGGGCAGCAACCTCGAAGCCGCGCGTTACGCGGGCATTCGCACGTCGCGCTATCAAATTATTTATTACGTAATTCTCGGCGGCTTGGCGGGTTTGGCAGGCGCAGTTGAGACTGCGCGTTTGGTGACGGGACAACCCAACGGCGGCGAAGGTTACGAACTCAACGTGATTGCCGCAGTCGTCATCGGCGGCGGCAGCTTGAACGGCGGACAGGGCACAGTCGTCGGCACGATCATCGGTTCGCTGATTATGGGTGTGCTGGCGAACGGCGGTAACCTGCTGCAAATTTCGCCTTTTATCCAAAAGATCATCATCGGCACAGTCATTATCGCGGCGGTGACTTTTGACGAATTTCAACGGCGCAGATTTGAAAGCGCCGAGGCATAATTATTTCAACCCAAATGAATTTGCCACAGAGGCACAGAGACACCGAGTGATTCATTGAGGTAAGTGAGCGCATCTCTTTTCCTACACCTACTCTGTGTCTTTGTG
>JANNUY010000275.1:0-2305 GCA_031414155.1 Acidobacteriota bacterium | reverse complement strand
TGAGGTCGCGCGTCGTTTCAGCCGTCGCTGACGCGACGAACATTATCATTCGCTTGCTTCCGTGGGTTGAAACCCACGGCTAAATTCAAAGCGTCGCTACGCGACGAAAAGAGTCTCTGCGCGACAAGGAACATAGAACTTATGGCCATTGACCAGACCCGCATCAAACGCCTCATCACGGAGTTCAAACTGAAAGACCTGTTTATCGAAGAACTCGGCTGGAACCATCCGCCGCGTTCGCAGCCGTTGCAAATGGCGGCGGGCGAGCGGCAATACGCGCTTGCTTCGCTGGCTGAAAAGAGCGGCTTTCAGGTTTTCACTTGTACGCTCGCGCCTGACGAACCCGTCCCTGACGCTAACACGCGGCTGAAGCTGGAACGGCAATTGACGCCGCTCGTCGCGGAACATCTGCTGGTCTTTCTCACGCCTGATACGCAATTCTGGCAATGGGCGCGGCGCGAACCCCATGCGCCGATCAAGCTCTTCAAGGAAACTTATACCAAAGGCAGTTCCGGCGAACGGCTGGCGCTAAAGCTGGCGCTGCTCGCCTTCTCGCTCGACGAAGAAGCGCGCGGCATTTCTGTCACCGAAGTCGCGCGCCGCACCAAGCAGGCTTTTTACGCCGAGAAAGTCACCAAAAGTTTTTACGCCAAATTCAAAACCGAGCACGAAGCCTTTCTCAAACAGATCAAAGGCATTGACGATGAAGAGAATTGCAAATGGTACGCCTCGCTGATGCTCAATCGGTTGATGTTCGTTTATTTCATTCAGCGCAAAGGCTTTCTCGATGGCGACCACGATTACCTGACCAACAAATTGGCAGCCGTTAAAGCCGCGCTCGGCGCTGACCAGTTTCATTCGTTTTATCGCTCGTTCCTGCTGCGGCTATTTCACGAAGGGCTTGGCGCGCAAACCCACTCGCCGCAACTCCTCAAACTGATTGGGCGCGTGCCTTATCTGAACGGCGGCTTGTTTGAAGTCCACAAACTCGAAGAAGGCAAAGCGGGCGAGGTGATTGAGATTCCCGATCAGGCGTTTAAGCGCATCTTCGAGTTCTTTGATGAATACGATTGGCACTTGGACAACCGCCCGCTGGGCAACGAACGCGAAATCAATCCCGATGTGCTGGGCTATATCTTTGAGCAATACATCAACAACAAACAGATGGGGGCTTATTACACCAAAGAAGACATCACCGAATACATCTCGAAAAACACGATCTTGCCGTTCTTGTTCGACCGCGCCGCCAGCAGCGTAGCCATCGCTTTCAAACCAGCCGAAAGCGCGAACGTCTGGCGTCACCTGCAACAAAATCCTGACCGTTACATTTATGAAGCCGTGCGCAAAGGTGTGATTGATGACGCGGGCAACGTCATTGAATTGCCCTCCGAAATCGCCGCCGGAGTTGATGACGTTGCCAAACGCGCCCAATCTGGAAGCTGGAATAAATCAGCCGCTGATGGTTACGCGCTGCCGACCGAAACCTGGCGCGAACACGTCGCGCGCCGCAAACGCTGTTTGGAATTACGCGGCAAGTTGCAAAGCGGCGAGATTCACGCGGTCAACGATCTGATTACGTGGAATCTCGACATCCGCCAGTTTGCGCAGGACGTGATTTTGCAAACTGACGATGCGGCGTTGGTGCGGGCGTTTTATCGGGCGATTGCCGGACGCGTACCCGAAAAATCGAACGAACACTTTGAACACGGCCTGAGCGTACTCGACCCGACCTGTGGCAGTGGCGCGTTTCTATTTGCCGCGCTCAACATCCTGCAACCGCTTTACGAAGCCTGCCTCGACCGCATGGAAGCCTTCGTCGCCGAAGCCGACCAAAGTGGCAAAGCCAAAAGCCACGAAGATTTCCGCCGCGTGCTGGCGCAAATCAAAGAGCATCCGAACCGCGATTACTTCATCCTTAAGACAATCATCATCGGCAATCTCTATGGCGTAGACATCATGGAAGAGGCCGTCGAAATCTGTAAGCTGCGCCTGTTTCTCAAGCTCGCCGCGCAGGTCGAACGCGACGAAGCCAAGCCGAATTACGGACTGGAACCGCTGCCCGATATTGATTTCAACATCCGCGCGGGCAACACGCTGGTGGGTTTCACCGACCGCGCCGCCGTTGACGCAGCCTTTGCGGGCGAAGGCCAGGGCAAGTTCGATTTCGACAATCACGCCGAACTATTCAACGAAGAAGCCGAAGCCGCCGAACGCGCCTTTGAAGCCTTCCGATTGCAGCAAACCAAACTGCACGGCGCAATCACCCCCAAAGACAACGCCGCCTTACGCGCCCGGCTGAAAAAGC
>JANNUY010000274.1:0-3364 GCA_031414155.1 Acidobacteriota bacterium | reverse complement strand
ACACAGCACGCGCCCGCTGCCCGCTTGCCAGGCCGCGACAATCGGCGCGTTGTATTCATCCGTCGTCACTGAGGCGAGATTCGCTTGCGGACGCAAATAACAGAGATTGTAGCCTCCAAATATAGGAGTCGAATTGAATTGCTTGCCGGTCAACGCGACCAAGCCGCCGGTGAATTGCGGTTGCGTCGCCTGTTCGAGAAACGTTCCGCGCGCGACGAGCAGCGTGTCTTGCGCGAACAGGCGCGGAAGCTCTTCGGCGCTTTCAGTGAAAAAACATTGTCCGTTGCCACGCTTGGCAATGTCACGCAACAGGTTTGCGTCAACGTCAGTGGGCTTGCCTAAACCAATCACGCTCGTCGTGATGCCCACCTGTTCGCAGCGCGCGAGCAAGGCCTGATAAGCGCCGGGTTCTTCGGCATCGGCGGCGTCAGCGAAAAGCACGATGTGCTTGGCTCCGGCTTTGGCGTTGAGCATCATCTGCGCGGCGGTCGTCAGCGCTTCATAAACGAAGATGCCGCCGCCCATCGAATCAATGCTCAGAATGGCGCTGCGCGAGCTTTTATTCACGGCGACCGGCGCTAGGTCGGCGATGATGTGCGACGAACTGTCTACGGCAACGACGCCGAACTCGTCTTGATCGGTGAGCAGATCAAGCACTTGCACGGCGGCGAGATTCGCCAAATCCATTTTCTGGCGACCGCCCGCGACGGCGACGGCCATGCTGCCCGAACGATCTAACGCGACGACAATCGCCAGCGAAAACTTGCGATGTTCCTGCCTGAGTTCCATTGAAACCGGCAGGATGGGTTCGAGCGGCGATTTGAAATATCCGCCCGCGCCATAGCTGTTCTTGCCGCCCGTCAGCATCAAGCCCGCACCAGTCTGGCTCACCCACGTAGCCAGCGTTTCCATCCCGCGTTCGGTGAGCTTGCTGGCTGAAACATTTTCGAGCAGCACGCCGGAGTATTGCGCCAGCGCGTCGAGCGTCCATTCGCTTTGTGTCGGACTTTTCGTGACGACGTTCAATCCGCCTGCTTTCAGCAAACGCGCCAACGCTGACGAACTCGCTTCCGTCACATGCAATAACGGCTTAGGCCCTTGCACGCCAACCAACCATTTCGCCGTATTGTTTTCAGGTTGCGGGTCATCATTCAGATTCACGCTGCCCCCCAATGTATTGAAGACTCGGAGGTGATATTTTTGTACGCCACTTGCGCCCGCCAAATCACGAAAGGTCAACCGATTCAGCCCTTGCGTCGCAGCCGTTTTGCCCGCCGCCAGCACTTGCCCGTTGCGTGTTAGTTCGTAACTCACCTCTTGCGCGAGCGGAGCCTGAACCCACGCGGTCAGCATAAACGCTTCGCCCGGCGTAACGCTGACGGGCGCGTCGAGTTGCGTAATCGCCAAGTCATTCGCCGTTGCGCGTTGCATCAATCGGTAATCCAACGCGATGCCACGCGCGGCGGCGCGACCGGCGACGTTGGACGGGTCAGCGCCCGTCCAACGTCCGTCAGACAAAACGACGACGCGCCCCGGCGCATCGGGCGCGATCAACGCAAGGGCTTTATCCAACGCTTCATTTAAGTTTGAAGCATCGCCCGCAATTTGATTGGTGAATCCGGCAAAAGCTCCGGCTTGCGGCGGGCGTTCAACCGAGGCTTGTTGCCCGAAGGCAACGACGGCGAGTTGGTCTTCGCTGCTCATTCCGCGTTGCAGCAATTCAATGGATTCGCGCAGCGCGTTGTCATTACCGTTAGGCATTGACAGCGAACGGTCAGCGACGACGACAATCGTTCCAGTGCGACTCGGCAAACGCCACGCTACGCCGCACATCGCCAACCACGCCAACAGCAATACGGCCAGTCGCAGATTACGTACCCACGACGAACCCGCACGCCATAGCCACCACAACGCTCCTAACGGCAGCGCGAGTATCAACCAAGTTGGATTGAGCAATGTGAACATTCGTCGGTTGTCGGTTGTCGGTTGTCGGTTGTCGGTTGTCGGTTGTCGGTTGTCGGTTGTCGGTTGTCGGTGCTACGACAGTGTGCCGTCAAAGCCCAAGTCATTGTCAACGCAATGGTCATTAGCGACAATCTCTGTCTCGTTCTATAAAGCGATTTCACCAACTGACAACCAACAACTGACAACCGATGTTCAAAGACAAACGACTGCTGCCGATTTTCATCACCGTCTTCATAGACATTCTCGGCTTCAGCATTATTTTGCCGCTGTTGCCTTATTACGCGAGCGAATATCACGCTTCGCCGCAAACCATCGGCTGGCTGGTAGCGATCTTTTCGATTTGCCAGTTTCTGGCCGCACCGTTGCTCGGCAGTTGGAGCGACCGCGCGGGGCGGCGTCCCGTATTGCTGCTCAGTCAAATTGGTACGTTTCTCGGCTTTATCGTGATGGCACTTGCGCCGCGTTTGCCCAATCCGCTGCTCTGGCTTTTCGTAGCTCGCATCATTGACGGCGTATCGGGCGGCAACCTGACCGTGGCGCAGGCTTACGTAGCCGACGTATCGCCGCCCGCCGAACGCACACGCAATTTCGGCATGGTCATCGGCATCTCGTTCGGGCTGGGCTTTTTGTTGGGGCCTTCGTTCGGAGGCTTGCTGTCGCGGTTTGGATATGCAGTTCCCGCCTTTGCGGCAGCCATGCTTTCCCTGTTGTGCATTGCGGTCACATTCTTTCGCCTGCCCGAACCAGAGCGGCAGATTGATGAAACTAAAGCGCGCGGCTGGCGAGCTTATACGCGGGCTTTCGATTACCTGACAATGCCCGAAGCGCGACGCTTGCTGTGGGTATTCTTTTTCAACGCATTGCCGTTCGCTTTGTATGTGACGATGTTCGCGCTGTTCGCCAAAGAGCGGTTGCAATTCACTGCCGAACACACCGGATATTTTTTAGGTTTCGTAGGGCTGCTCGGCATCATCTGGCAAAGCGCCGTGGGGCCAATCGCCAAACGGTTGGGCGATCACAAGGCGCTAATACTTGGCCTCGCGTGCAGTTGCATCGGCCTGTCTGCGCTCGCATTGGTAGACGTTTGGTGGAAGCTGTTTTTTGTGGCCTTCCCGTTTTCGTTCGGGCATACGCTGGCGCGTCCGGCGCTGACGAGTTTGATTACGCAAGCCGTACCTGCGCAACGACGCGGCGGCGTATTGGGCGCGACGACTTCGCTTGAAAGCGTAGGCCGCATCATCGCACCTATCCTAGGCGGCTGGCTCATCGCGTTTCATCCCAACTGGCTGGGCGCGTTGGGCGGAATCCTGTTTGGCGTTGCGACAGTTTTGGCCGCGACCTTGCCGACGACGCTGCCGGGGCAGTACGGGGAGCATGAGCGACCTGAGCCTCGGCAAAG
>JANNUY010000273.1:0-2890 GCA_031414155.1 Acidobacteriota bacterium | reverse complement strand
TGGCCGCGCGATCAAGCCGTTTCTCGATGTCGCGGATGGATTCCATATATTCGTCGAGCTTGCGGCGGTCGTTCGTGTTGACTTTGGTTTGCAGCGCGTGCGTTTCGGTCAACACGGCGTCGAGAATGCTGCGGTCGAGTTGGCGTCCTTTGCCGTCGCCGAACAGTTGATCGAACACGCGCGCCGGATAGATTTCTTTCGTCGCCGGTTTCGACGCTGTAACCCACGACACGTTCGAGCCGTAAATCATCGAAAGCCCGTCTTCCAACCTTAGCTCGTTCGGTTCGATGCCCAACACCAGACTCGGCACGGCGGTGCGATTGCCGATGCGTTGCGCCAGCACCTGATCGAACGAAGTGGCGACGCGAATCTCTTTCGGGTCCATACTGACCTGCGCGCCCGACAACAAATTCATACGGCCCAAATGCGGACTGGTCGAGACGAATGCTTTGGCGTGATAAAGCCCGCGCGTGAACACGATGTCTTCCCGAATCGGTGCGAGCGGTTGCGCGCCCAGCCCGAATTCCATCGCCGCGCCTGCGCCTTTGGCCCACCAGTGCGAAGGCTCTACGCCGTTAGAAAAATAGAGGTGCGCAAAACGCAGTGGCGGCTTGTTCGCTTTGTCCTGTGCAAACACGGGCAACGATTCGAGCCACGGCAAGGTGAGCGCGACGCCTGCGCCGCGTAAGAAATTCCGTCGTGATGCGTTAGTTGAGTTTTCCATAAGCTGTCTTCCGTTACTTAATTTGCTGCAAGAGTTTTTCTAATTCGTTAGCCAATGATTCTGCCGTTTGAAAGCTGCGCAACTGTCGCACGATGCGTCCATCGGGCAAAGCCAATCGAATGTCGGGTAAGCCTTCTACTCCGAGCCGTTGCGCTAGATCGGGAAACTTGTCGGTATCAATCCGTAAAAAGATCGTTCGTTCCAGCAAGGCTTTTACCGCCGGTGCGGGAAACGTCACGCGCTCTAACTGGCGGCACGGCGCGCACCATTCGGCAAACAGATCAAGCACGATGGGTTTGTTCTCGGCTTTCGCCTTTGCCAATGCTTCGTCTAACTCAGCGAAGCCGGTCGGCAAAACCTGCGTGACCGCAGCCGCCGCTGCCGTATCACCCGTCACTACTTGCGCGGTGTAACCCGAAGCCTTGACGGTACGCAACAACAATTTCGTATCGGCCTTCGTTGCATCATAGGTGACGAGAAACTCATCGCGGTCGAGCAACATCTTGATTTGCCCTTTTGACTGTTTAATTGCGGCAAGCTCTTCCAGAGCCTGTTTGACCGTTTCCGGTCAAGCCATTCAGACCGCGCCGCTTTTGCTTTTACTGAATCCGTCAATGTGCAGCCGCACAGTTTTCATCTGGGCTTTTCCGCTTTGCTTCGGTTGCGCAAAGGCTACGTTTGCCATCAGCAAGAGCGCAGGAAAAAGTAAGACCATTTTTTTTATCACCATAATCTCAAACCTCACTCGGCGGAAATCTGCCATCTTCTACCCAAGCCGCGCGCGCCATTTTTTGATAGAAATTGTTCAGTTGCAAACTTGCTACTGTGGCTCGCCCGCAAGCCGTACTCCCAAGAATTTCGACAAAATCCGGGCTAAATTCAAAATGCTCGTGCCAGTTTTGCGAGCGCGGATTGAAAAGCCTGACGGACTTTTTGGTGATCAGATCAATAGCTCTGACTTTCATTGCCTTGTGACGGTTGCAACTGCTGCAAGCAAGCCATAGATTTTCCTCAATGGTTTCGCCTCCCAACGCTTGCGGGAAAAGGTGTTCAATTTCGAGTTTATAAGCAGTCAGCGATTGTGGGCTTAGGCAAGATCCGCAACGATGTTTTGCTTGCTGGCGAATCTTTTCATCCAACGCCCGACTAATTTTGCTCATGCAAGCCACGCCGCGTGATTTCGCGTAACGCGAACGCCTTCTTCAATGTGGCAAATTGGCTTTCCTCTACTAATCGCCACAATTCCTGTTGCTCGCGGGCGGATAAAACCGTTGCCCCCTGTTTTTGCAGCAACTCGCTCATTCGTCGAGCTTGCTTGTCAGGCATTTGCAGTTTGGCTAAGACCAAAACCTCTCTGTCAGAACAGACTGAAATCTGTTTCGCTAACGTTTCAACCTCTCTCTCAAACTCTTGCTCAAGCCGCTCAACAATCACTTCGTCAACGCGGCGGCGCGATTGCTTCGCCACCTTCGACAAGTTCAAAAAAACTCTTTCGGGCAAATTGATCGTGATTTCCATGCGCCTAACTCCTCGCCCTTGATCCTACTTCATCGCAGTATTGACCGCACTCTTCACATTCGCCGGGCGCTCTTCTCCCCCGCGCCGAAAGCGAAACTGTTTGCTCGTCGCCACTTCCGTCGCCAGTTGCGCAAACGTAGCCTCGCCGCCCGCATTCACCATCCGTTCGATCAACAACTGATCGGAAGCCAGCACAGTGCGGCCCAGCGCGTAGCCTACCAATTTATACGCCATCGTCTTGCGCACCTGCGCGTCTTTGCTTTGCAGGTAGTTGAGCAAACCCGTCACGCCCGCGACTTCGGTTTTGTCGAGCAGAGTGTCTTTGTCTTCAATCGCGTTGCCGTCGGCGTATTTCTCGCGCCAGCGTCCCGTTGAATCGTAGCGTTCCAACGAGAAGCCCAGCGGATCAATGCGGTAATGGCAGTTCGCGCACGTAGCGTTGCGTTTGTGTTGTTCGAGCTTTGCCTTGAGCGAAAGGCCGCCGAACATCTTGTCATCAGCCGGTAACGAACCCGCATCAGCCGGTGGCGGTGGCGTAGGCGTTCCTAAAATCCGTCGCAAAATCCAATCGCCGCGTTTGACCGGACTCGTGCGCAAAGGCGCTGACGTAACGGTCAACACTGCGCCCAAGCGCAACAATCCGCCGCG
>JANNUY010000272.1:0-1791 GCA_031414155.1 Acidobacteriota bacterium | reverse complement strand
CGAACGGATGACGTTATAGACGACTACGATTGCGCAGGTGTTAAAGACGGCGGGTTATACGACTGGCATTTTCGGCAAGTGGCATTTGGGCGATGAACCGGCTTATCGCCCCAATCGGCGCGGCTTTGACGAGATGTTCATTCACGGTTGCGGAGGCATCGGCCAATCTTATCCGGGCACGTGCGGAGACGCGCCGGGCAATTCCTATTTCGATCCGGTCATCTTGCACAACGAAAAGTTTGAGAAGACGCAGGGCTATTGCACCGATGTGTTTTTCGATCAGGCTGCGCAATGGATCAAAGCCGTCAAAGGCTCCAATAAAGGGCGTCCGTTTTTTGCCTACATCACACCGAACGCACCGCATTCGCCACTGGATGTGCCTGTTGAATACGAAAAGCTCTATGCCGACAAACTGCCTGCTGACAAAAATGGTAAGAACACCGCGAAGTTTTTCGGGATGGTTCATAACATTGACGACAATCTGGGCAAGCTGATGGCGATGCTGAAAGCGCAAAACCTGGAACGCGATACGCTGTTGATTTTTATGAACGACAACGGCGGCACGGAAGGCGTCAGGGTTTGGAATGCAGGCATGCGCGGCTCGAAAAACACGCCGTGGCTGGGCGGTACGCGTGCGATTAGTTTTTGGCGTTGGCCGGGCAAGTTGAAACCAGCGGCGGTTGACGCGCTCACCCAGCACGTTGACGTTTTCCCTACGTTAGCCGAACTCGCGGGCGCGAAACTCACCACCACTGTTAAAGCGCAAGTCGAAGGCCGCAGTCTCCTGCCTTTGTTGAACAACCCGAAAGCCGCGTGGCCTGAAAGAATTATCGTGCGTCACATCGGACGCTGGCCAAAAGGCGTTGATCCGAATACTTTCAAATACGTGCAAGTCAGCGTGCGCAATCCGCGTTGGCATTTGGTCAACGACAGCAAGACCAATGACAAGCGTTGGGCGCTATATGACCTGCCAAATGATCCGTCAGAAAAGACCGATGTCGCCGCACAACATCCCGACGTAGTGAAGTTGCTCGACGCGGCTTACGACCGATGGTGGACTGAAACGCTGCCGATGCTCGACAATGAGAGTGCGGCGCAACCCGCCGTTAATCCTTATCACGAACTTTATTGGAAGCAGTATGATGGGCCGGGGCCGAACAACGTTTCGCCCGGCACAAAGACTACGAACCGTTAACCCTTTTGGAGGAAGAGTCCATGCAACGAATGATTTTAAGAATGATCTTGTTGATGACGTTTTTGACGATGAGCATCACGGCTTTTGCGCAAAGCGACAAGCTCGCGGGCAAGTGGGAAGGCACCACGAAAGCTCCGCAAGGCGAACAGTCTACGACCGTGACGTTCAAAAAAGAGGGCGAGGCTTACGCAGGAACGATCACTGGTATGCGCGGCGATATGCCGCTCAAGGACGTTAAGGTCGAAGGCGACAAAGTCACCGCCAAAGCCGAAGTAGAAACGCCGCAAGGCGCACTGACAATTAATTACGAATTCAAACTGGCTGGCAATGAATTGAAGGGCACAGGTTCGCTGAATTTTGGCGGTACGCCCTTCTCTTTCGATGTTGAATTGAAACGCGCGGAAGGTGGCACCGCTCCGGCGACTCCGGCTGCACCGGCGGGCGGACAAGTGGCTGCACCTGCTCGCCCACAACGCGGCCCGTCGGTCGAACAGCCGCAACAAAAGCAGTCCATTGGTTATTTTGTAGGCGCATGGAACTTTCGCTACGTCGGACGCGAAAGCGCGCTCGGGCCTGCGCCGCGCGAAGGCGTGTTG